>NZ_KV793112.1:0-8371 GCF_001808415.1 Lactobacillus sp. HMSC08B12
ATTGAAATCGCCTACTGCAAGATACCCTTCCACAAATTGTATTTCTCTGCCGGCGCCTTCTTGTTCACCAGGTACTCCATGCCAAAGCCGCAGACCAGGTTTAAAGCCAGCATGATCAGGCGGTACTGCAGCGTTCCCCAGCTGCTCAGCAAATTTAGCAGAGCCAGCAGGGTAAAGACGATTGTCACGTAATATTTTCTCAACATCTTCTATCCCTCTCTTGTAAGCAAAAATATAATTTACACTATTTTCAAATTAGCATTAGTTAAAACCGTTATGAGAGAGATGTCAATCTGCATTTCCTAGCCCAGCAATTTCTGGTACAAGGCGTAAGTCCGGGCGTCGTAGGCCACCATGATTACCCGAATTTCGTAATCCTTGTGTTCTCTCAGCCACTTGCGGACCTCACCGAAGGCCACCTTGCTGGCCGCGTCCAACGGATAGCCGTAGACCCCGGTTGAAATCGCGGAAAAAGCGACCGAGTGCAGGCCATTTTCCTTGGCCACCCGCAGACTGTTTCTGTAGCAGGCCGCCAAAAGCAGGGGATCGCTGTGTGAACCCGAGTAAACCGGCCCTACAGTATGGATGATGTACTTAGCCGGCAGGTTAAAGCCCGGCGTGATCTTGGCCTCACCCGTCTCGCAGCTGCCCAAGGCCCGGCAGGCCTCATTCAATTCAGGTCCCGCTGCCCGGTGGATAGCCCCATCGACGCCACCGCCGCCCCGCAGTTCCCGGTTAGCCGCGTTGACGATCGCGTCCACCTTCAAAGTCGTGATATCCCCTTGCCAGATTTCTAAATTCATTAGTCCTCTTCTTCCTCCTCTAAGTACATTTCCCGGAACTTTTCCAAGTCAGCCTGCTTAAAGCCCAGTTTTCTGGTAAAAAATTTGTCAAAACTGCCCCAGCCCTGCCGGATAGTCTCCGTGATCCCTTTAACCGCGGGTCCTTCGCCCCGGGTCACGTTCATCTTCGCGATCACCTGCGACAGCTTCTCATTAGTCGGATGCTGCTTCTCAATGGAAAAATCGTACAATTCATCCGTCAGCAAATAGTCCTCCGCGATGGTCTTGTCGTCCACGCCTAGGGCCATCAAGATCAAAATACTGATGATCCCCGTCCGGTCTTTCCCGGCCGCGCAGTGGTAGACCAAGGCCTGGTCCTCCGGCAGCTTCAGCAATTCCTCAAAGACCCGTTTGATCCCCTCTTCTGAATGCTCATTTAACAAAACCTGCTGGTAGATCTTAGGCAGGTAGTCGTCAAATTCCGGCAGATGGTGAAAAAGGCGCAAGAAAGGATGGGCCTGGTTGAAGCGGTCCCCTTCAGCGTAAAGGCCAATATTCACAAAACGGACCCCCGGCCAGAGCAGGTCGGGGTAGTCCCGCTGCTCCCGGCTGGACCGCAGGTCACAGTCCACCGTAATACGCAGGTTGGCCAGCTTGACCCGGTCCCTGGCTGACATCTCGTTTAAAGCCGCCGACCGGTAGATCTTCCGCCACTTAACCCGGCGGCCGTCCAAGCCTTGATAACCGCCCAGGTCACGGAAGTTGACCGGCATGTCCAGTTCAATTACCCTTTGCATCTCCATCCGGCATCCCTCTTTTCCAAAAATCCGCGAAAAATTCTTCTCCCTTCCATTTTAGTTTTCCCAGAATTTTTTGGCAAAAAAATCGCCCCAGCTTAAGCCGGAGCGAAAAAAGTTATTTAGACAAAAAAATTTGTCTGTCAAACATGTCAACCATCTCATTCGTGAAATTGTGGCCGATAAAAATAATCGTTGCATTAGTTTTAAGAAGGTTCTTCAAAATACGCTTCGTGCTATCTTGATCCACTGCAGCCGTAGCTTCATCGATCAAAATAAAGTCACTTTGATTGAGTTCCGCACGAGCTAAAACAATCTTTTGTCTCTGCCCACCAGAAACATTAAGCTTTTCTACATCTATAACAGTATCCTGGCCTTTTGGAAACTTGGCAATATCTTTAGCCAAATCAACTTTCTGCAGGTATTCTCCAACTTTGTCATTCAACTCAAGCTTGAACATGGTAATGTTGTCTGCAATCGATGCTGGGAACAGCACCGGGTCTTGCGGCACGTAATGCATGGCTTTAAGTGAAATATCAATTTTCCGATCATTGTGATCATAGAAGGCAATATTACCAGTCGTTGCTTTCAACTCTCCCGCCAAAACCTTTAACAAAGTTGACTTACCCGTCCCACTGTCACCGGTCAGCAAAACTTTTTCGCCAGCCTTGATTTTCAAATCGGGATAATTTATTGTCTCCCCGTGATCATAGGAAAACGACAAACCAGTTGTCTGCAAATGATCAAAGGAGGCCAATTCTTTATCTGTATTTACATCCTTAGGTGGATCAGCTAAGGCAGCAGCTACCTTTTCATTCAACGGTTTAGTTGACTTGATTTGCTCCAGGTAGTTAGACAACGTAACCAGACTGTTAAATATTGTACTAGAGAATTGGCCAACCGCGACAAGTTTCCCGATAGAAATTGCTCCAGCAAAAATCAATGCTCCAGTTACGAGATCTAATACAACTTGACAAAAGATGCTCATAAAACCGTTGATAAAGTTTATCTCAATTGCGCTAACTTGACGCGTAACCAATGAGCCTTCTAATTTCTTAGACCTCTTTTCTAAAACTTCAACTAGCTTGTGTCTCGCATCATAACGTTGAATTTCAGCTAGTCCCCCTAACCAATTCTTTATACTAGTCAGATAGGCCGTGTTCATATTAGAAAAATTCAGCGTTCTTTCTTGATATTTCTTAGAGAAGATGCTTGGCAAGTATAGAAACATAACTGACAACAGCACAGTTGTAACCAACAAAATCCAATGCATCGTAATTAGCGCGTATGCTGAAAATACGACAGCTAGAGCAGAGTCAAAGAAAACGAACAGTGGCTGAGTAAAATTGTCAAACAACATCTGAAAGTCATTCGTCAAATGATTTTGCATTTCAGCAACAGTTTCAGAATTTTGGTAATAATAATCAACTGTTTTTCTTCTAAGTTGATGAACATATTCTTGAACTTGTACGATATATAAGTATTCAGCAAAGCTGATTAGGACATATCCGCCCATATACAATACAAAAAATATTGCTAAAACAAGATAAAATCTACTAATATCTCTCTTAACCAGTAAGTCTAGTATAAATCCAATTATATAATTTCCAACCGCCACACATAGCTGTCCCAAAACTTCTAAAGCAAGCGCACATGTAAACCGCAGTCGGTTTTGCCTAACAAGTTCTCCGATTTTCATTTAACTTCTCCCATTCTTTCAATACAAACGCCATTCCTCGATTACCATAAAACAGACTGGTATCTAAGGCTTCATTTCTAGAGTCGATTAAGTACGTCAAGCCATGGCAATCTATACAAAAATATTGGTAAAAAGATAATTGCCGTTCGATTAAGGGCATATAGTCCCTATCATGTGATTGTTTAACATACTTTATAAGACTCCAAGTAATGCCAGACAAGCCTTCTATGAAGGTACCATTTTTAGCATACGCCATCCTAGAAAGTTCATTAGCCAATTGCTTAATCCGTCGGTCATACACCTTAGTCTGGTAAATTACTTTTGCATTCATAAGTACTATCAGCATCCCTGCCATACCATTTTTCAAATATGGAGAAATGTATTTTGACTTTGCAAACAATCTATAACCACAAAAATCGTTATTTTCTACCCAAAACGTACTTTCTATCTTTTTTATTGTGATATCAAAGTTATCAAATTTGACCGGAACTTTTGGAACTCTTTCCTTAAGATATTCAACCATCAAAAATAACTGCCGTAATATCTTTTCCATTGAAGGCCTAGTTTGACTTAGTTCTTCGAAAATTTTTAATTGACTCTGTTCAAAATCAGGAACTGGACAGCTGCTATTTCCTAACTCCATTGATAAAAGCGCCTTCACCACTCTGGCTTCACTAATTTTTTCATCAAGGCTATTTTCTTCAATCTGTTCAATTGACACCGGCCTTTGCAACCCTTGCAATAGTGACTTTAAAGGTAATTGCTGAGTTGTGGTAATTTGACTCAGTACATTCATATCATCTTTTTGCAAAATTTCGATTGCCCTATCTAAGCTGCCTGCCGTAGCATTGATCAGCACTTTCATAGCCTTAATAAACACAGTAGGAATTTTTTCTTCAACTGCCTGTTTAATAAAGAAATTCCAACTTTGTTTGCCGCTTCGGTCTATTTTTAAAAAGTCATTTGCCCTTGAAAATATACTCATTACTAAGTATCCAGATTGATGGACATCTTGAAGTTCGGAAGATAGATAATCCACTCGTCTATCATAGAAACCTTGAGTTCGATAATAAAAGCTCTCATCCATATTTGTTAGCAACGCCGATTGTGAAACATCAACCAAAAACACTTTTTCACTTTCGAAATCAACAATGATATTCCTAGCAGAAATATCGCCTAGAAAAAAAGAATCATTATGTAACCTTTGCAAGCATCTTAGGTAATTAAGTACAATGTGCCTTATTTTAGCAAAATAAAGACTATCTCTTTTATCGCCTATAAATTCCGCTCGCAGATCATCAATCGTCAAGCCTTCAATGTACGATTCAACTAAGAAAAAGTCTTTCTGCTCATAAAATGAGTCTAATACCTTAGGAATAAAATCATACTTCTCCCAATTTATTAGATTCTTTCTCTCGTTTTGTAATTTTTGAATCTCAGTTTCTTCTGAATCTTTAAAACCGTATTTTGCACGCTTAATTACAACGTCTCTACCATGAATATCTTGCGCTCTATAAACACTTCCTGAACTTTTTCGTGAAATTATTCCTTTTAGAAAATACTTTTTTCCAATCACCTCTAGTTTATATTCATTTTTAGATTCAAAAGGTTCTTTTACGAAAGATGGTAATTGATACGGTCTTAATTCATGATCTCGATATAGCTTATTACTTTGTTCATCACGTATAAAATCATCATCAGAATTAATTATTCCATATCGATAATAGATATTCTTACTGTCCCTAAAAACCTGGTCAGTAAAGATTGGAATTCCATCTTCTTCTCCAACCAAATCGTAGATTGTTCTAATCAATTCTTTAAATCTGCTTTCAGTTTCTGGATAAACAGTAATATACTTCCCAGTCATCCATAGTGAGCCTGTCCCTCCTAAATACTGCTCTAACAAGCTATAGTTGCTAATATACTTAAACGTAAAATTATTTTTACAACTAAGGTCATATACTTTATCTAAAATAACTTGGTAGTTTTGCAAGGTAGCCGAAACATGTATCTTAAACCCCTGGCGCGGCAAAGAACCCGCCGATTTATTAATCTGAAGAAAGACATGTTGAGGATCCCTTGAAAGTATTTCTCTAGATAAACCACAAAAATTGGTTGGCACGATGTCGACATGATTATATTGCCGAACGCAGCAATCACCATTAACTAACTCATATTTCATACTGCCCCCAAAAACAAGGTTGACTTATCTTATTAATTCACTATAATATACCACAAGTGAAAGATGTTTTCACCAAAAAGTATAATCTTTTTTTAATGTTTTGGAGGCGCAATTATGAGCTCAGTCACTTATTTAGATGAATTAGACTTACTTGTTCCTGCTGAAGAAAGTCAAGAGGAGCTTGCTGGCAGTTTTGTTTGCCGTACATTTATTTGCAAAATGTAATGGCAAGACTTACATTTCTTGTTACGAGATGTATTGACAATAAATGAAAGAGTCTGGGAAAAAACTAGACTTTAGATAAATGAAAAAGGTGAAACTCGATGTAATATTTCGAGCTTCACCTTTTTTGCTTGTCGGGAAGATTCCCAATGCATGACAAAAAGAGAGCTTTAGCAGCTCTCTGCTCCAGTATTTCACTAGATTCATCATCATAAAGGCTAATCCTACATCAGTTTCTACTTTCTTCCTTCCGCGGAGGTGAACTCAAATACATTCTTGAGATGCCCAAAAATCGGCTCTACGTCTATTTTTCGGTAGCTGTAGATTCGTTTTCCGTCTTCGCTCTCAAGATATTCTTTCGCATGGGCTTTAACGTTTTCCCACGTCGGATTGTACGTAATGCGGCGCTGATAGCCTTTTGGTGTTTTAGAGGCTTCTTCTAATTCATCCGTTTCTTGAATCGGATCTGCTTCATAAATTTTAAAGTCTCGCTTATAGCCGTACCGGTCCACTTTACTGCTATAACCTTTGAATCTGAATCTTACTCCTTGGGGATCGATATAGAAGTCATCTGCTTCATCGTAGTGCCAATTGGCGACCTTAATTGGATCTTTCTTGTATTTGCGTGTTTTCTCAATTCGGTATGTCGAGTATTGAATGTAGTATTTCTTCTTAAACTGATCTTCTAGCGTGATATAGTTGTACTCACTGCCATAACCCGTATCAGCTACTATGTTCTCAAAATGAGACAGGAGAGCCATTTGACTTAGGAAAGGTACCAAGGTTCTTGTATCTGTTGGATTAGGAAATATGGCATAATCAATCACGTATTGATTCGATGTGGCTGCTTGAATGTTATAGCCCGGCTTTAGTTGTCCGTTGCGCATGTGGTCTTCTTTCATAAGCATAAAGGTCGCGTCGTGGTCTGTTTTGGAATAGCTGTTTCTGCCTTGGAAAATCTTCTCTGATTGCTCGTATTTGTAGGCTCTTGGAATGTAGTCCTTGTGCAGTTTCCTAGCTATTTTCTTCAGCTTTCTGCGTAACTGCTTTCGAGCTGATTTTTCTGTCTTATCAAGGTTTTCGCTATCGATTTCTTCGGTTAGCTTTTCAATTTTGGCCTCTGTGCTTTTAGCTATTTCTTCAAGTCCTGCGGCTTCTTGCGCTTGTTCTCTTTCAATCGTTTGAGTGACGTTCTCTTTAACAAGCTCATCGTAGAGCTCAAGGGCATGGTTCTTAAGCTTGTCGTGATACTTCTCGACAGCTTTTCTCCAAACAAACGAGTATTTATTGGCATCTTCTTCAAGTTTGGTTCCGTCGATAAACAAGGCATTTTCTCTGATCAGATTTTCATCAATGAGCATTTGCGTGAAGTAGAGGAACGCCCGCTTAACAAGCATATTTGCCTCATCGCTGGATCGAAAGTTGTTAATGGTGTGGTAAGAAATTCTTTCGTTTCTTGCCAGCCACATCATCGGTAAGCTTTCTTGAAGCATTAACTCTATCTTTCTTCCAGAGAAGGTCCTACCCGAGTAAGCAAAGAGGAGGATCTTGAGTAAAAGAGCAGGATGGTACGCCGGACGACCGGTATTTGCCAGATTTTTGAGGAGGTCATCCAAAGGAATAGTGTCCACAAAGCTGTCTATCAGATGAACCAGATGATTTTGTGGGACGACGCTCTCCAATCTTATTGTCAGTTGGCTCCGATCTGTGTTATAATATTTATACATTATAGATCACTAATTTCTATACTTTCATTCAGTCATATAGTAACATGAGGTATTTGAGATGCATAGCAAAAAGGCTTCCAGAAGTTTTTCACTTCTAGAAGCCTTTTTTATTCGTTAGAGTCTTTTTTCCCAGACTCTTTCATTTTCACACTATTGTGATATAAAATCTTATTCTAAAAACTTGTCCCTAAGCCTGTCCAAGTCTCCTTGGCCAAAGCCCAGGCTGGCAAAATAGCGGTCAAAGCCGCCCCAGGTCTGCCGGATCGTTTCCGTAATCCCGTAAAAAGCCGTTTGGCTGACCTGGGTCTGGTTCATCTTGGCAATCTGCTGGCCCAAGCGGTCGTTTTCATACGCCTCATCCCAGTCCTGGCTGTATTCCCGGCTGAGCAGGTAGTCCCGCAGGATTTCCCGGTCTTCCAGGCCCAAAGCCATCAAAACGATCACCGACACCATCCCCGTCCGGTCCTTGCCCATGGAGCAGTGGTAGATCAAGGCTTCATCATCTTCCAGGGTCAGCATTTCCTTAAAAATCTTCCGCATCACCAGGCCCGTTCTGGGGGCGACAAGGTTCTGCTGGTAGACCATGGCCAGATAGGACAATTTAGGCAGCTTGCCCGAATACTTCTCCCAGGCTGCCTCAGCTTCTTCCTCTTCATCCCCGCTCTCACTGTAAAAGTGAGCGTCGACCAGTTTAGCCCCGGGCCAGAGCTTGTCCGGGAAGTTGTCCTGTTCATGCCGGGAGCGCAGATCGCAGTCCACCACAATCTTCCGCCGGGCCAGTTCCGCCTGGTCCGCTTTGGTCAAGTGGCTGAGTGACCCCGACCGGTAGAGCCGGCCCCACTTGACAGTCCGGCCGTCCTGGCTGACGTAGCCGCCCAAATCCCGGCAATTGTAGCCGGCCTCTAACTTTACGATCCGCTTTGGCATTTTTTATCCGAATTCAAAAACATATCCAATGCTAT
>NZ_KV793113.1:0-653 GCF_001808415.1 Lactobacillus sp. HMSC08B12
TAAGAAGGCTGCAAAGAAGGCAACCAAGAACACTAAGAAGGCTGCCAAGAAGGTAGCTAAGACTACTAAGAAGTCAACTAAGAAGGCTGCTAAGAACACCAAGAAGGCAGCTAAGACTGCTAAGAAGGCTAGCGCAAAGTCAACTTCAGCATCTTCAACTAGCTCAGCTAAGTAATTAATTTGAGCAAAAATAAAGGCTCTGTTATCAAGCACGATGGCAGAGCCTTTTTTAGTCTTTATTTACTTCCGGGAAAACGTACTTTTCCATGTCAGCCAAGCAGTCCGCAATTGACAGTTTAAAAGCCCGGGTGGTTGGCAAACTTCTTGGGATAGGTCACGCTTTTGCCCTCGCTGCCCGCGCCTTGAAAAAGAGGGCTGTCGTCCTGGCCCAGAATCTGCAGGTTAGTGATGTTCAACTTCTTTTCTTCTTCAGCCATTTTTTCTGCCTCCGTTAATTAAGGACAAAACTGATGTAAACCAAGGCGCCATAGCGCTGGTTGACAGAATACTTTATGTCGCAGAAGACGCGCAGGGTCCGGGCATCTGCCGTCAAAATCTGGCAGTCGCCCCTAAAGCGTTCTTCATCAACCGCTGACTCAACAAAGTCCGTAAACTCCTCCTTGACCGAATTCAAAAACATATCCAATGCTATT
>NZ_KV793114.1:0-290 GCF_001808415.1 Lactobacillus sp. HMSC08B12
TCCCGCATGGGATGCGTGGATTGAAATAGATCAAAAGGCAAACCTTTTTAAAACTTTTTTGTCGCATCCCGCATGGGATGCGTGGATTGAAATAGATTTACTACATTGAGGAACAAATAGAATTATAGTCGCATCCCGCATGGGATGCGTGGATTGAAATATAGTAGTAAACAAAAGCATCCTGTCCATATCTATAGTCGCATCCCGCATGGGATGCGTGGATTGAAATATATACTACACGGAAACAAACTCTTTGTATGATAGTCGCATCCCGCATGGGATGCGTGGAT
>NZ_KV793114.1:310-531 GCF_001808415.1 Lactobacillus sp. HMSC08B12
TCCCGCATGGGATGCGTGGATTGAAATAATCACGGGGAAACTACCAAGACTGAAGAGAAGTCGCATCCCGCATGGGATGCGTGGATTGAAATGATCTGTGACATAGTCAAGGTGGTGGTCAGTTTGGTCGTATCCCGCATGGGATGCGTGGATTGAAATGTTAGCACCGACAAAATCTGCAGCACTAACGCCATGTCGCATCCCGCATGGGATGCGTGGAT
>NZ_KV793114.1:551-775 GCF_001808415.1 Lactobacillus sp. HMSC08B12
CCCGCATGGGATGCGTGGATTGAAATATCGTCTCTCGCTGGCATGGTTACCGCCGTGATCTTGTCGCATCCCGCATGGGATGCGTGGATTGAAATATTGCCGACCGCTGCCACGTAAACTGCGTCTTGAGTCGCATCCCGCATGGGATGCGTGGATTAAGAGGCTGAAGGGAAAGTAGCAGCAGAAAGAAGAAGCGTCGCATCCCGCATGGGATGCGTGGATTG
>NZ_KV793114.1:795-33194 GCF_001808415.1 Lactobacillus sp. HMSC08B12
CCCGCATGGGATGCGTGGATTGAAATATCGACGGTTAAGGGCCGCTCTTGGGCTTGCTGTGGTGGTCGCATCCCGCATGGGATGCGTGGATTGAAATATTTGCTGGTACAAAAGTAACAGAGTTACAACAAGTCGCATCCCACATAAGATGTGTGGACCGAAATATCGCTTAGATATGTGGATGCTTGATAGTCAAATTCCACTAAAAGCACTCCCTCGCGGGGTGCTTTTTAATATTTTGCTAAATCAAACGCTTCACCAAGCAAGCAGGAAAAGATTATAGTAAAATATACTGGTTATAAAAAAGCTGAGTCAAGCTCAGCATCCCCAAAACAAAACTTAGTTGAGGAGAACAAACACATGCAAGATATTTATATTGTTGCGGCCAAGCGAACTCCATTTGGCCGTTACCACAAGCAATTGGCTGACTTTTCCGCTATCGACCTGGGCCAAATCGCCCTGCGTGGCGCGTTAAAAGAAGCCGGCCTTGACGCCGAAGCCCTGGATGCTCTCTTCATGGGCAATGTCCTGTCTGCCGGCTTAGGCCAAAACATGGCCCGGCAAATTGCTTTAAACGCCGGGATGCGGCGGGACTCAGTCGCCGTGTCCATCAACGAAGTCTGCGGCTCCAGCCTCAAGGCTGCCCGCCTGGCTGAAGCCCAAATGTTAATCGGTGACCTGGGCCTGGTTGCTGTCGGCGGCAGCGAAAGCATGACCAACGCCCCAAAGGAAATCATGTTCAGCGATGGACTCGTTGACTCCTTCTCCGGCGAATCCATGGGCATTACTGCCGAAAACGTGGCTAAGCGCAACCACATCAGCCGCCAAGACGCTGACGCCTTCAGCTTGTCTTCCCACCAAAAAGCTGTCAAGGCACAAGCTGAAGGACTTTTTGCCGATGAAATCATTCAAATTGAAGATCTCAAGCAAGATGAAAACGTCCGCCCGGATACCAGCCTGGAAGCCCTGGCCGGTCTTAAAACTTCCTTTCTTGAAGACGGGACCGTCACTGCCGGTAACGCCTCCCCAATCTCTGACGGGGCCAGCATGATCATCCTGGCTACCGCGGAAAAAGTCGCTGAATACCAGCTGACGCCTTTAGCCAAGCTGGGTGCTTACGCCGAAGTAGGCTATGACCCGGAATTCATGGGCTATGGTCCATACTATGCTATCCGTAAGCTGCTTAATGAAACTGGCCGGCAGGTAGCCGACTACGACTTCTTTGAAATCAATGAAGCCTTTGCCGCAACTACTTTGGCTGTTGCCCGCGACCTGGAAATTCCTTTAGCCAAGGTCAACAAGCAGGGCGGAGCGATCGCTTTAGGCCACCCGCTCGGTGCTTCCGGCACCCGCCTTCTGGCTACCGCTGCCCGCCAGCTGCAAAGAGGCGGCCAGCGCGCTATCGCCAGCCTTTGCATCGGAGGCGGCCTGGCCATCGCTTTTGAAATTGAGAAGGCATAAAATGAAATTCTATCAGTTGCCGCCCGAAGAGAGGCGGCAGTTTTTGCAAGAAGATGGGGTCGCCCTGGAAGATATCCCTGCAGCTGATTTAGCCCGTCTGGATGAGATGAGCGAAAACGTGGTTGGTGAGGTCAAGTTCCCCTTGAGCTGTTTGACCAGCGCCATGGTCAATGGCAAAAATTGGCGGATCCCCATGACGACTGAAGAAGCTTCCGTCGTCGCCGCCGCCAACCACGGCATGTCCGTCTTCGCTAAAGCCGGCGGCGTAAAAGCGACCAGCCAGCGCGACGGCATCTACGGGCAAATCGTCTTAGAAGTCACGGAAGCTTTTTCCCTGGCTGGCTTTAAAAAGGAATTCCCGGCCTATATTAAGGAAGTCAACAAGGAATTTGCCAGCTTGATCCGGCACGGGGGCGGCTTAAAAGACCTGACCGCCCGCCAGGAAGCTGACCTGGTCTACCTCCTGGCCCTGGTTGACCCGGCTGAAGCCATGGGGGCCAACAAGACCAATGCTATCCTGGAATTCCTGGCCCAGAAGATGCTGGACTTTCCTGGTGTTGAAGCTAAGCTCTTCGCCATCCTGTCCAACTATCCCAGCCAGCTGACTACAGCTAAGGTGGCAATTCCTGTTAGCCTCCTCAGTAAAAAAGGAGACCTAGCAGAAGGCAGGGAGGTGGCCAAAAAGATGGCCCTGCTGGCTAAAATCGGGAGTAGCGACCCTTACCGGGCTGTAACCAATAACAAGGGGATCATGAATGGGGTAGACGCTGTTATGCTGGCGACCGGCAATGACTACCGGGCAGTTGAAGCAGCCTGCCATGCCTACGCCGCCAAAAGCGGCCAGTATCGCAGCCTCAGCTCCTGGAAACTGGAGGGGGAAAAGCTCCTTGGCCAAGTCACCCTGCCCCTGGCCTTAGGGGTGGTCGGCGGCTCCATTTCATCGCGGCCTGATATTAGACAAAGCTATGCCATTTTAGGTAAAATAAAAGCAGCTGAATTGGCAGAACTGACCGCCAGCGTCGCCCTGGCCAACAACTTCGCGGCCCTGAACGCCATCTCCACCAAGGGGATCCAGGCTGGCCACATGCGTCTGCAGAGCCGCAACGTGGTTCAGACCCTGCCAGCAGCAGCGGAAGAAAAAGAAGCTGTTTATCAAATGATGATTAGCCAGGGAAAGTATGGCGAAACAGCAGCTAAGAATTTTTTGAAAGAATTGCGAGGACAATAATTAATGGACATCGGTATTGATCAGATAGGTTTTTATACTCCTAATAAGTTTGTGGACATGGTTGACCTGGCCAACGCCAGAAACCAGGATCCCAACAAATTTTTGATCGGTATTGGCCAGGATCGGATGGCGGTCGCTGACAAGACCCAGGACGCTGTTTCCATGGGGATCAACGCGACGGCTGAATATCTTGACCAGGTTGATCTGGAGCAATTAGGCTTATTGATCTTTGCGACCGAAAGCGGGATTGACCAGTCAAAGTCAGCCTCCCTTTTTGTCAAGGAAGCACTTAACCTGCCAGCCCGGATCAGAACTTTTGAAATCAAGGAAGCCTGCTTTGCCTTGACTGCCAGCCTGCAGGTTGCCCGCGACTACGTCCGGGCCCACCCGCACCACTCGGCCATGATCATCGGCAGCGACATCGCCCGCTATGGTCTGGCCACTGCCGGCGAAGTTACTCAAGGCGCCGGGGCCATCAGCATGCTGATCAAGGAGAATCCGGCAATTATCGCCCTGGAAGACGGGCACACTTCCCACTCTGAAAACATCAATGACTTCTGGCGGCCGAACAACTTGGCCACTGCCGTTGTTGACGGCCACTACAGCCGGGATGTCTACCTGGACTTCTTCAAGAGCACTTTCAAGCCTTTCCTTGCAGAAAAGCAGCTGCAAGTTTCTGACTTTGTCGGTATCTGCTACCACCTGCCTTACACCAAGATGGGTTACAAGGCCCACAAGATTGCCATTGAAGGCCAGGATGACGAAACTGTCAAGCGCCTCAGTGACAACTTCCAGCTCTCAGCCAAGTACAGCCGGCAGGTCGGCAACATCTACACGGCCAGCCTCTACATGTCTGTCTTGAGCCTGCTGGAAAACGGCGACCTTGAGGCCGGTGACCGGATCGGCTTCTTCTCCTACGGGTCTGGCGCCATGGCTGAATTCTTCAGCGGCAAGGTGGTTGCCGGCTACCAAAAGCGCCTGCGCCCAGCCTTGCACGCCCGCATGCTCAAGGAAAGAATCCGCCTTGGCGTTGGCCAATACGAAGACATCTTCACCGAAGGCTTGGAAGCCTTGCCGGAAAATGTCGAATTTACCAGCGACGCCAACCACGGCACCTGGTATTTGGCCGGCCAGGAAGGCTATGTCCGCCAATACAAGCAAAAGTAAATATGAAGCTAACCGTCTCAGCTTGCTGGGGCGGTTTTTTGATAAAAATAGTCTGCATAGCACGCGCTTAACTAGGGAGGGCGGGAAATTGCAGTCTCTTTTTATGTTAAAATGAAAAAAGTTGAGAAATGAAAAAAATGAAAGAAGGCAAACACGGTCAACATGAAAACCGAAAGTACTGAGCAAGAGTACCACCACCACCTCTCTCACCACCACCATATGCGGGTGCAGTGGGAAGAGTTCTTCCAAAGCGATGACGAGACCAAGATCAAGGAAGCAACCTTGATTGAAAAAGGGTCGATCATCTCCCGGGTCGGCATGATGATGCTGAGCTGCGGGACTGGGGCCTGGCGGGTCCGCGACGCCATGGACACCCTGGCCAGAACCCTGGACTTAACCTGCAGCACTGACATCGGTCTGATCTCCATCGTCTGCACCTACTTCGATGTCGACAACCAGTCATATTCTCAAAGCCTGGCCCTGCCAACCACCGGGGTCAACATGGCCAAGCTGAACGAATTGGAAAAGTTTGTCCGCCAGTTCGAAGCAGCCGGCGGTGACTTTGAAATCAAGACAATCCGCCGCCGCTTAGGGGAAATCGAACACATGAAAGGCCGCTATCCGCTTTGGGGATCCAGCCTGGCCGCGGCTTTGGCCTGCGGCGGCTTCATTTTCCTCCTGGGCGGGGGGATTCCTGAAATCATCTGCTCCTTTATCGGGGCGGGACTGGGCCAGTTTGCCCGGGGCAGCTTAGCCAAAAGACGGATCACGATTGCCGCTACGACTGCCGTGGGGGTGGCAGCGGCTTGCTTGTCCTACTACCTGGCTTTCATGCTGGGCCACTTGTTCTTTAACGTCGACATGATCCATATGCGCGGCTACATTGGGGCCATGCTCTTCGTTATTCCAGGTTTTCCCTTTATTACTTCCGGTCTGGACATCGCCAAGCTGGACATGCGGTCTGGCCTGGAGCGGATGGCTTACGCCATCTTCATTATCTTGATCGCGACTGGCACTGGCTGGGTGATGGCTACGGCTCTGCAGATCAAGCCTGGCGACTTGCCGGCCTTGCACCTGTCTAAGGCAATTTTGACGGCTTGTCGCCTGGTAGCCAGCTTCTGCGGGGTCTTCGGCTTCTCTTTGATGTTCAACTCCCACCGGCGGATGGCCGCCGCGGCCGGGCTGGTGGGGGCGATTGCCAATACCATGCGCTTGTCCCTGGTTGACTTTGCGCATTTCCCGGCTCCCTTGGCTGCCTTTTTAGCCGCCCTGCTGGCTGGCCTTTTGGCCGGCTATGTCCGGGAAAAGGTTGGCTACCCGCGGATCGCCTTGACCGTGCCTTCCATCGTCATCATGGTGCCCGGCCTCTACATGTACCGGGGGATCTTCCTCTTGGTTTTGACCAATGTCGGGGCCGGGGCCACCTGGATGACTGAAGCTTTGATGCTGGTCATGTCCCTGCCTGCCGGCCTCTTGGCCGCCAGAATCTTGACCGACAAGAAGTGGCGCCGGGTCGATTAACATAGAAAGAAAAAACAGCTTTTGCCCAAAAATAAGGGTAAAAGCTGTTTTTGCGTATTATTCCTGCAGGTCAGCCACCGTGGCCTTGACCAGTTTCTGCAGATCAAGTGGGTTGACCATGACGCTGCGGCCCACTTCGCCGCTGGACACCCAGATCCCGTCTTCATTTAAGACACTCTCATCCAAAAAGATCGGGAACTTCTTGCTGTGGTAGATGCCAATCGGCGTGTTGGCCCCGTGCACGTAGCCAGTGGTCTTTTCCAGCTGCTTGAGGGGAATCATTTCACACTTCTTGTTGCCGGAAGCCTTGGCAATCTTCTTGAGGTCCAAGTGGCCGCTCAAAGGCACCACGCCGACAATCGGGCCGGTCTTGTTGCCATTGACCGCCAGGGTTTTGTAAACCGGGTGGCCGTCTAAAATCGGCTTGCCGGTCCCAACCTGGGCTACCCCGTGGTCTTTGGAAATTTCGCTGATATGCTGCTCATAGGCAATTTTATGCTGGTCGAGAATCTTTTCCACCAGGGTCTTGTCTAATTTATCTTTATTCTTTTTCTTTTTTGACATTGTTATCACCGCTTTCCATGATACCATTTTAAGAGAAGAAGCTAAAGAAAGAAGATATAATCATGAAATTACTTGAGATCAAGATTGAAAGCAGCTACGACGTTGAAGACGCCCTGGCATATTTTGCCACGGAAGACTTAAAGGCCCTGGGGACCGAAGCCCGGCGCAGAAGCGACTTTGAACAAGCCGGCTGGCTGCACGACTCAACGGTTGTTGACATGGATGACATCCCAAACCTGCCCGATGAGCTGGAATTCATTGCCTACTTTGATGAAGAAACCGACCCTGAAGAAACGGTGAAGTGCTTCAAGGACAAGCTGGCTGAGCTGGCGGGCTATGGCTTAAAGACCGCTCCTGCTGAAATCTCCGTTGACTATGTTGCTGACCAGGACTGGAACACTGTCTGGCAAAAGTACTACCACGTCATCAACTTGTCCCGCCACCTGGCCATTGTGCCGGAATGGGAAGACTACCAGCCGCCCTTTAAGGACCAGGAAATCATCCGCCTGGACCCAGGCCTGGCCTTTGGGACGGGCAACCACCAGACCACCCAGCTGGCCATGCTGGGCATTGAACGGGCCATGGTCAAGCCGCTTACTGTCGCTGACGTGGGGACGGGGTCCGGCATTTTGGCCATTGCTGCCCATAAGCTGGGGGCCAAGAGCGTTTTGGCCACGGACATTTCTGATGAATCAATGACGGCAGCTGAAGAAAACGCGGCCTTAAACGGCATCCACGACATCGCCTTGCAAAAGACCAGTTTGCTGGCTGACGTTGACGGCAAGTTTGACTTGATCGTGGCCAACATCCTGGCTGAAATCCTTTTGGACCTGATTCCGCAGCTGGACAGCCACTTAAACGAAGACGGCCAGGTCATCTTCTCCGGGATCGACTACCTGCAGCTGCCAAAAATTGAACAGGCCCTGGCAGAGAATTGCTTCCAAATCGACCTTAAGATGCGGGCTGGCCGCTGGATCGGCCTGGCAATTTCCCGCAAGCATGACTAAAATGCGTTAAAATAAAAGCAAAAGAAACTCTCATTTTTTAATAAGTAAGCCCGGTCAAGCATTCAGGCTTGTTTTTAAGGAACTTTTTGCGCTAAAATAGCAGGTACTGATTAGTTAAATGTTAGAAACTGGTGATCTAGATGTCAAAGTATACTGAAATGACTCACGAGCAGGTCATGGCCGCCTGCAAGAAATACATGACGGCCGACCAATTGGCCTTTGTCGAAAGTGCCTATCAATTCGCGGCCCGGGCCCATGAGGGACAAACCAGAGCCTCTGGCCAGCCTTACATCGTCCACCCGACCCAGGTAGCAGGGACCCTGGCCAATTTAGGTCTGGACCCGGACACGGTGGCTGCCGGCTTTTTGCATGACACGGTTGAAGACACCTCGGTCACCAACGACGACATTAAGGAAAAGTTCGGCGCCGACGTGGCCTTCATCGTTGACGGGGTCACCAAGCTGAACAAGTACGAATACAAGTCCCACAAGGAATTCCTGGCGGAAAACCACCGCAAGATGCTGATCGCCATGGCGAAAGACCTCCGGGTCATCCTGGTCAAGCTGGCTGACCGCCTGCACAACATGCATACCCTGGAGCATTTGCGCCCGGACAAGCAGCGCCGCATTGCCGCTGAAACCCTGGACATCTATGCACCATTGGCTGACCGGCTGGGGATCGGGACCATCAAGTGGGAACTGGAAGACATGTCCTTCCACTACATGAACCCGGAAGCGTACTACAAGATTGTCTCCATGATGGACGCCAAGCGCAGTGAACGGGAAGGCTACATCAAGGACGCCATCGACTACTTGCGGGGGACCCTGGATTCTTTAGGGATCAAGTACGACATCAGCGGCCGGCCAAAGCACATCTATTCCATCTATAAGAAGATGGTCAACAAGCACAAGGACTTCAACGAAATCTATGACTTGCTGGCTGTCCGGGTGATCGTGCCAACGGTCAAGGACTGCTACGCCGTTTTAGGGGCGGTTCACACCAAGTGGAAGCCGATGCCTGGCCGCTTTAAGGACTACATTGCCATGCCTAAGGCCAACGGCTACCAGTCCCTGCACACGACCATCATCGGCCCTGGCGGCAAGCCTTTGGAAATCCAGATCAGAACTGAAGAAATGCACAAGGTTGCTGAGTACGGTGTGGCAGCCCACTGGGCCTACAAGCGGGGCAACTTCCAAGGCGTTGATGAAAAAGACGGCGGGGCCCTGGATATCGGCCGGGAAATCCTGGAGTTGCAGAAGGATTCCAGCGACGCTGACGAGTTCATGGAAGCCGTTCATTCGGATATTTTTGCCGACAAGGTCTATGTCTTTACGCCAAAAGGGGAAGTCTACGAACTGCCTAAAGGATCAGTCACCTTGGACTTTGCCTACGCCATCCACACCCAAGTCGGTGACCACGCCATCGGGGCCAAGGTCAACGACAAGCTGGTTCCTTTGGACTACAAGATGAAGAACGGGGACGTGGTCGACATCTTGACCCAAGGCAATGCCCGGCCGTCAAGAGACTGGGCGAAAATGGTCAAGACCTCCCGGGCCAAGAACAAGATCCGCCGCTACTTCAGAGATGTTGACCGGGAAGAAAGCTTGGCCCGGGGCAAGAGTGAGCTGGTTGACCTGCTCAAGGAAAATGGCTTAAGCGCCAAGGACTTTTTGGACAAGAGCCACATCGACGAAGTCCTGGACCACTTCAGCTTCAAGACCGACGAAGACATGTACGCTGCTATCGGCTTTGGCAACATGTCTGCCGTATCCATCTACAACCGTTTGACGGCCGACCTGCGCCGGCAGCAGGAAGAAGAAAAGCAGAAGCAGTTTGAAGCCCAGATCATGTCCGCCGGCCAGCAGGCAGCAGCTTCCAGCGTGGTTAAAAAGCCCGCTCCGCAAAAAGACGATGCCAAGTCCAAAACCAAGGGCAAAAAGCCGGACAGCTTGGTCAGAGTCCAGGGGCTGGAAGATTTGGACATGCACTTTGCCAAGTGCTGCAACCCGGTCCCAGGCGACCCGATCGTCGGCTACGTGACCAAGGGCCGGGGGGTCACTGTCCACCGGGCTGACTGCCGGAACGTGGTCAGCGCGGACCCGGCTGTCCAAGGGCGGATGATCGATGTTGAATGGAATAACATTGACGAAGGCAAGCAGGCCAGCTTCAACGCCAACTTCGAGCTCTTTGGCTACAACCGGCAGAAGCTGCTGGGCGATGTCATCAACCGCTTGAATGCCTTGACCAAGAACATTACCAATGTTTCAGCCAGCGTCAACGAAGAAAACATTGCCCACTTCTACATCACGGTCGAAGTCAGGAATGCCGCCCAGCTGAATGACATCATGGCCAAGCTGCGGGATATTCCAGACGTTTATGACACCAAGCGAACGGACAACTAAGCTAGAAGCAGGGAGATTTTTAGAAAAAATGCGCGTAGTAATTCAAAGGGTCAACCATGCCGCCGTCAGAATCGACGGCGAAACCGTCGGCCAGATCCAAAAGGGCCTGCTCTTATTAGTCGGCCTGGCTGAAGGCGATGGGGAAGAACAGGTGGTTAAGGCCGCTGACAAGATCGCCAAGATGCGGATCTTTGAAGATGAAGCAGGCAAGACCAACCTGGGTATCAAGGATGTCGGCGGCCAGATCCTGTCCGTCAGCCAGTTTACCCTCCTGGCTGATACCAAGAAGGGAAACCGGCCAAGTTTTGTCCACGCCATGCGGCCGCCTAAGTCCAGCCAGCTCTGGGAAGAATTTAACCAGGAGCTGGTTAAGCGGGGCCTGACCGTGGAAACTGGTGAATTCGGGGCAGACATGAAGGTCGAACTGGAAAACGATGGCCCTTTTACCATTGTTTTAGACCTGTAATTTTTTCCCCTCAGCCCTTGATTAGGAGGGCAAAACAGGATAAACTTAATGAGAATTATCAATGACAAAGAATGAAGATAGCCCGGCCTTTTTAGAGACTGCCCGTTTGGTGAAAGAGCAGATGGCTGCTAGCTGTGACCCTTTAGCAGATAATAGTTCGTTTCGTCAGCGTTAATGACAGCAAGCAAAAGGTGGTACCGCGCTATTTTCAAGCGCCCTTGATTAAATTCAAGGGTGCTTTTTATTATCTTAGTCAAAATAAGGAAACAAAGGTGAAATTATGAGAGTTCAAAGACCAAAAGGTACAGTCGACATTCTCCCGGAAACGTCCGGCCAGTGGGAAAAGGTGGAACAAACCGCCCGTGACCTCTTCAAGCGGGCCAACTACCATGAAATCAGAACGCCAAGTTTTGAAAATTACGAACTCTTTTCCCGGTCATCTGGTGAAACCAGTGACGTGGTTGAAAAGGAAATGTACGATTTTGAAGACAAGGGCGGCCGCCACATCGCCCTCCGGCCAGAAGGCACGGCTGGGGTGGTGCGGGCCTATGTGGAAAACAAGATCTATGGGCCGGACTATGTCAAGCCCTTCAATGTCTACTACATTGCCGCAATGTACCGGTATGAACGCCCGCAAGCCGGCCGGCAAAGAGAATTCCACCAGATCGGGGTGGAAAGCTTTGGTTCAAACGGCTACCTGTCTGATGTTGAAACTATCCTGCTGGGCCACGACCTCCTGGCGGAACTGGGGGTCAAGAACTACGAACTGCACATCAACACTTTGGGTGACAGCGAAGTCCGCCAGGCCTACCACGATGCCCTGGTAGACTACTTTACTCCGGTTAAGGACCAGCTCTCAGAAGATTCTCAAAGACGGCTGGGCAAGAACCCCCTCCGGATCCTGGACTCCAAGGCCGAAGAAGACCAGCAGTTTTTGCCGGAAGCCCCAAAAATCAGGGACTACCTGGACGAGGAATCAAAGGAAAACTTCAACAAGATCCTGGCCAGCCTGGACAAGTTGGGCGTTAAGTACGTCATCGACGACGACCTGGTCCGGGGCCTGGACTACTACACCGGCGTGATCTTTGAATTCATGGTTGACGACCCGACTCTTTGGGCCAGCCCGTCAACTGTCCTGGGCGGTGGCCGCTACAACCACCTGGTTGAAGAATTCTCCGGCCCGGAAACCCCGGCCGTCGGCTTCGGGATCGGGGAAGAAAGACTGATGCTGGTTCTCTCCAAGCAGAATCCGGAAATGTTTGAAGATCAAGGGATCGACTTCTTCATCACCAATATCGGTGAAGGCACGGACATTAAGGCCGTGGAAGTTGCCCGCCAGCTCCGCTCTCTTGGCTTCAGCGCCCAATACGACGTTGACCAGAAGAAGCTCAAGGCCCAGTTCAGAAAGGCTGACCGGGTCGGGGCCCGCTATGTCGTGACCCTGGGGGCCAAGGAACTGGCTGAAGGGAAATTAACCGTCAAGCGCTTGAGCGATGGGCAGCAGTTCAGCCTGGAATTTACTGACTTGGAAGACAAGGCCAACCTGCTTTCCAAGATCGAAAAATAGGAGATTTTTAGCAAAATGATGCAAATGGAAAAAAGAACTGATTATTGTGGCAACATTACCAGCCAGTACCTGGACCAAGACGTCCTTCTTTACGGCTGGGTGCAAAGAGTCCGGAACCTGGGCCAGCTGATCTTTATCGACCTGCGCGACCGGGAAGGGATCGTGCAAGTCGTGGTCAACCATGACTCCGGTCAGGAACTGATGGATGTCGCTTCTTCTCTGGGCCAGGAATACGTGGTCGAAGTCAAGGGGCACGTTAACGAACGTTCCAGCAAGAACCCGGACATGAAGACCGGGGACGTGGAAGTCATTGCCAGCGAAATCACTGTTTTGAACAAGGCTAAGACTCCGCCATTTGAAATCAAGGATGACCTGGTTGCCAGCGAACAGACCCGGCTGAAGTACCGCTACCTGGACTTGCGCCGGCCAACCCTGCAAAACGCCTTGATCATGCGGGCCCAGATCATGACCGCTACCAATGCCTACCTGTCAGGGGAAGGTTTCATTAACATTGAAACCCCGGACCTGGGCAAGTCAACGCCGGAAGGTGCCCGGGACTACCTGGTTCCTTCCCGGGTTTACCCAGGCTCCTTCTACGCCTTGCCGCAGTCACCGCAAATCTTCAAACAGCTCTTGATGGGGGCCGGCTTTGACAAGTACTACCAGATCGCCCGCTGCTTCAGAGACGAAGACTTGCGTGGGGACCGGCAGCCGGAATTCACCCAGATCGACCTGGAAACTTCCTTCATGGATGAAGAAGGCGTCCAGGAAGTAACTGAAGGCCTCCTGGCTAAGGTTATGAAGGATGTTAAGGGGATCGACCTACAGCTGCCGCTGCCGCGGATTACTTGGCAGGAATCCATGGACAAGTACGGCTGCGATAAGCCGGACACCCGTTACGAAATGCTGATCCACGACTTGGGCAATGTTTTTGCCAAGTCTGGCTTCAAGGTCTTTGCTTCTGCCCTGGAAAATGGCGGCTTTGTTCGCGGGATCGCGGTTAAAGGCGGGGCTAAGTTCTACTCCCGCAAGAAGATCGAAGCCATGCAGGACTACATCAAGCGTTACCAGGCCAAGGGCCTGGCCTGGGTTAAGTATGAAGACGGCGACTTCTCCGGTCCTGTTTCCCGCTTCTTGAGCGAGGAAGAAAAGGCCGGCCTGGTTCAGGAATTCAGCCTGGAAGGCGGGGAACTCCTCCTCTTCATCGCTGACCAATGGAAGGTCTGCTGTGACTCCCTGGACTACCTGCGCCGGCAAACTGCCAGGGAAACTGGCATCATTCCAAAGGACACTTACAAGTACCTCTGGGTTGTTGACTGGCCGCTCTTTGAATACGACGAAGGCGACGAGCGCTGGATTGCTGCCCACCACCCATTCACCATGCCAGATGACAAGGGGATTGAACTCCTGGAAACTGATCCGCACAAGGCTCACGCCCGCAGCTACGACATCGTTTTGAACGGCTACGAACTGGGCGGCGGCTCCATCCGGATCCACAAGCGGGACATCCAGGAAAAGATGTTCAAGGCCCTGGGCTTCACCAAAGAACGGGCCTACGAACAATTCGGCTTCTTGATGGACGCTCTGGACATGGGCTTCCCGCCGCATGCCGGCCTGGCTATCGGCTTGGACCGCTTTGCCATGCTTTTGGCTGGCAAGGACAACATTCGTGACGTCATTGCCTTCCCGAAGAACGCTAGCGCCAGCGAACCAATGATGCACGCCCCGGCTCCAGTTGCTGACCAGCAATTGACCGACCTGGGCATCGAAGTAGCTGAAGCAGCCAAGGAAGGCGTTGAAAAGTACGAAGCTTCTCTGGAAGCTGAAGCAGCTGAAGACGTTAAGTCCCACGAAGAATAAAAAAGCTGAAAAAGCGCAAAAAAATAGTTCAAGATCCGAAAAAGATCTTGAACTATTTTTCTTTACCAACTTTTAATTATCTGAATTATCGATAGTTTCTTCTGGCAGGTCTTCAGTCGTGTTGACATCATCGTCAGCCGTAGACTTGCTGGTGGTCGTGCTGCTCTTCTTAGGCGTATAGCTGGAAGAGCCAGTTGAAGTAGATGACTTAGTGGAGCTCTTGGAGCTGCTTGGGCTGGAGTAGCTGTAAGTTGAGTTTGCTCTTCTTGCTCTTGCTCTTGCTTTTAGCCTTGCTTGATGATTCAGACTTTTCGTCTTCCTTGTCGGCCTTGGCCTTTTCCGCCTTGCTGTACCTTGTAGGTCTTGCTGCTGCCAGCGGACTGACTGCTCTTGTCAGCCTGGCTTTGGTGATAAAAGACAGCTGCCCCGACTAAAGCGAGTTCAGCGGCAAGGATGCCGGCCAGCATTGGTTTGCGCATTGTATTTCCTCCCAACACAATTTGGTCGATTAGACCAGGTTAGTAAATACTGTATACCACGCCTGGCGGCTATAAGCATAAGAAAGGCTTATTTTCTATCAATAAATGCTGATGTTTTCCGCGTTGCCAAGCAATTACCGCTTGAATTATAATGATTTTAAGAAAAAATATTCTCAAATTGCGTCAGTCAGCCTAGCTTATCTGAACAATAGAAAAATGAAAGGGAGAAAAAGATGAAACGGAAGTATCTTTGGGTCCTGGCTTTATTTTTGGCCAGCTTTTCGGCTGCTTTTTTACCGGAAAAAGTTTTTGCCGATTATGACCTGACCAAGATGGATGTCACGGCAATTGTTAATTCTGACGGGTCCTTGTCAATGATCCGGAAGATCGTCTATGACTTTGACGATTCAGCTAACGGGGTTTATTACACCCAGAACTTAGCCAGCGGACAGAAGGTCAGCGGGCAGAGCGTCGAGGTCAAGGACCTGGCCAGCGGAAAGACGGTCAAGCCGGCCTTGAACAACCAGGCGGACAGCGGCAATGTCTACCACTTCAATAAAGACGGCAATTCCTATAAGTTCAAGGTTTACCACCATGTTGACGATGGAAAGGTCCAGGTGGTTTACCGCTACAAGATTTCTGGAGCAGTTGACAGCTACGAGGACGCTTCTGAACTGAACTTCAAGATTGTCGGGGACGGCTGGGATAAAGAGATTTCCAATGTCACGGCGACTGTCCGCTTCCAGGACAAAAAGCTGTCCTTCTTGAAAGGCTGGGCCCATGTCAATGCTAACGGCCATTTGACCGTTGACAAGGAAAAGGGCCTGGTTAAAGCGGAAGTAGCCACTTTGCCGGAGGCGACTTTTCTGGAGCTACACCTGCTTTTTCCAAACAGTTTAGTCAGCCAGAATAAAAAGCACCATTCCGGAGAAATCGCGGCTAAAGTCGTGGACCAGGAAAAAGCGCTGGCTAAGGAAACTGCCGCAAAAAAGGCCCGCCACAACGTTTATGAATTGATCGGCCTGGCTCTTTTTGCTTTATCACCGCTCCTTTATCTGCCGGTCTTTATCAAGAGCAGAAAGTCGGGCAGCCCGGTCAAGGCCAAGAAAGAAATTGGCCACAATTTTGAAATTCCCGCCTTCAGCCCGACCACGGCCCAGATCCTGGTGACCAAGAAAGACCCGGATGGCAAGGCTTTGGCCGGAGAAATCGCCCTCCGGGCCGGCCGGGGTGAAATTACCATTAAGGCAGGCAAGAAGGGAAAGAACTTCACTTATGCCAAGACCAGCAAGTACAAGGGCGACCTGCCGCTTTTAAATAGGCTTTTCAAAAAGGTCGGCAACGGGCAAAGTTTCAGCAACAAGGACTTAAAGCAATATAGCGGCAGCCAGGAGATTACTTCCAGTTACAAGAACTGGCAGGAGGCCAGCCAAAAGTCCCTAATCAAGGAGGGCTACATTGACCAGAAATTGCAGGACCGGGAGGAGCTATTATCCCTCTATACTCTGGGCTTGATGTTTGTCTCAGTGGCAGCCATCGTCGTCTGTTTCTTCCTTTATGACAAATACACCTTCTGGCTCCTGCCCGCCATCCTCTGGGTGCTGGCTACCTTTGGTCTAGCCCGCCTGCGCCTGCACCACTTCTCCGACTTGACGAAAAAGGGGGCAAGGGCAACTGAACAGGCTTTAGGCTTTGAAGCCATGCTGGATGACATTGGCCAGTTCAAGCTGCGCGACATCGGGGAACTGACCCTGTGGGAGCAGGTCATGCCTTATGCCATTGCTTTTGGCCTGGCCAAGAAGGTCCTTAAGCAGCTGAAGCTGGAATTCCCGGAAGAGATCGCGGCCGACCCTTACTGGACCTACTACTATGCCGGTGCCAGCTACGGGGCCTTTGCCTCCAGCTTTGATGAGGCGATTTCGTCTTCAGCTGGCTCAGGCGGCAACTTCTCGGCCTCCAGCGCCTCCAGCGGCGGTTTTGGGGGCGGCAGCGGCGGCGGTGCCTTCTGATTTGTTTTTTCCGGTGAAAAAGTTTACAATAAACAAAATAATTTTTCCGGAAATTAATTAGTTGGGGAAGGCACTATGGAAGCCAGGTTATGGAACAGATTTAAAAACAACATTCACTTGCGGCGGACAACGGTCCTGGTCATGATCATTCTGGCCCTGTACTATGTGCGGGCGATGATGAACACGATCCTGCTCTCCTTTATCTTTACCTACTTGATCGTTCACCTGGTCAGGTTCGTCCAGGGGAAATTCAAGCATGTTTCTGACAAATTGATTGTCGCTTTGACCTATCTCTTGATTGTCGTCCTGCTTTACTTTGCCCTACGCTACTATGTCCCGGTTTTGGTCAAGCAGGTGACCAAGATGACCAAGTCGGTGATCAACTATTACCAGACCAATGACGTGGGCTGGCTGATGACCCAGCTGCACAAGTATGTCTCTGAAAAAACGATTTCCAGCCAGGTCAAGAGCAGCTTAACGGCGCTGACGGCGGCCTTGAAGGGCTTCGGGTCAGTCACCATGTCCTTTGTCATGGCCCTGGTCTTGAGCTTCTTTTACACGATTGAGTTAAAAGAAATGCAGACCTTCAGCCAGTCTTTTTTGAAGTCCGACCTCTTTGGCTGGCTTTTTGAAGACATTGCCTACTTTGGCCGTAAGTTCACCAATACCTTCGGGGTAGTGCTGGAAGCCCAGTTCTTAATTGCCGTCTGCAACACGGCTTTGACTATTGTCTGCCTGGCCATCATGAAGATGCCGCAGATTTTTGCCCTAGGCCTCATGGTCTTTATCTGCAGCCTGGTCCCGGTGGCTGGGGTGATCATTTCCCTGATCCCTCTGTCTCTGGTGGCTTATACGGTCGGCGGGATCCAAGACGTGATCTACATTTTGATCATGATCGCTGTCCTGCACACCCTGGAAACCTATATCTTGAATCCGAAATTCATGTCCAGCAAGACGGAATTGCCGATCTTCTACACCTTCGTTGTCCTGCTCTTTGGCGAGCACTTCTTCGGCACCTGGGGCTTGATCGTCAGTGTCCCGATCTTTACTTTCTTTTTGGATATCCTGGGGGTCAAAAACATCAACAGCAAGCAGGAGAAGCTGCAGGAGGCCAGGAAGCGGATAGAGCACAAACGGCTGGAAAAATAGCATAAGATTTTTTTAAAATAATAACTTAGTCGACAGACTCGGAGCAAATGCCTCCGGGTCTTTTCTTTTTGCCAGCAAAAAAGCAAAAAAGAAAAAACTATACATGGGCCAGGTACGCAAAAAAATAAAAGTTTTTTGCTATCTAAAAATCCTTATGAATACTAGCTTTATAGGGATTTTGTAGACTATACAATACGTGAATAGTATTGACATTTTTTAGGCGAGGACTATACTTTGTACATGTCGATAAAATTATAGTTTTGAACAGGAAAGAGGTTTGCCTTGACTTACGCCAGAATTGCAAAAAGCAGCCGTTACCTGCCCGAATTCGCGGTCAGTAATGACGACTTGAGCCAGATCATGGAGACCAGTGACGAGTGGATTAAGACCCGGACCGGGATTTCCAGCCGGCGGATCAGTCAACAGGAAAACACCTCGGACCTGGCCATCCAGGTGGCCAAGCAGCTCCTGGCTGGCGAGGATCCGGCAGGGGTTGACCTGATCATTGTCGCGACCATGTCGCCAGACGCCTACACCCCGGCCACGGCGGCCCTGGTTCAAGCAGCGGTTGGGGCGGAAAACGCGGCCTGCTTTGACCTGTCAGCTGCCTGTTCCGGTTTCGTCTATGCTTTAGACGTGGCGGAAAAAATGCTGCGGCGGCCGGGCGGGATGGCCCTGGTAATCGGGGCAGAAACCCTGTCCAAGCTGGTTGACTGGCAGGATAGAACGACGGCTGTCCTCTTCGGGGATGGCGCCGGAGGGGTCTTGGTCAAAAATGACGCGCTTGAGCCGCATTTCTTGGCCAGCCAGCTGAAAAGCTACGGCCACTTGGCTAAATTCCTGTCAGCTGGCCAGACCAGCCCGCAGCCCTTTCCCGGCCCGGTAACGGGCCTGGCCCCCTTCAAGATGAACGGGCGGGAGGTTTACAAGTTTGCCACCCACAAGGTGCCCGAAGTAATCACCGCCTGTTTAGAAGAAGCAGGCGTGGGTTTAGCGGAAGTCGACCTTTTCCTTTTGCATCAGGCCAACTACCGGATCATCAAGCAGGTAGCCAGGAGGCTGGATTTGCCAGAGGAAAAGTTCCCCTGCAATATTGCCGAATACGGCAATACCTCAGCCGCCAGTGAAGCCATTCTCTTGGCCGGGCTGGCAGAAGAGGGGAAGGCGCAGGCGGGCGACCTGGTCGTGTTGGCCGGCTTTGGCGGGGGCTTAACCGCGGCTGCCCAGCTGGTCAGACTATAAGAATATTGGCGTTTTAGATAAGTTAAATTTGATTTTACTTTTAGTTTTTATTTTTTAAAAAGGAGCAGACACATGTCAGAAGCAGAAATTTTCGCAACTGTAAAGAAGATCGCCGTTGAAGAACTGGACGTTGAAGAAGATCAAGTGACCATGGAAGCCAACATCAAGGATGACTTGGAAGCGGACAGCCTGGACTTGTTTGAAATCGTCAACGAACTGGAAGACGAATATGACATCGAACTGGACGCTGATGAAAACACCAAGACGGTTGCCGACGTGGTAGCTTTGGTGCAAAAGCAGCTAGCTGAAAAGGACTAACAGGACCAGACCATGAAATTCGGAATTCTCTTTGCCGGCCAAGGGGCCCAGCAGGCCGGGATGGGCCTGGATTTTCTAAGTGACCCCTTGTTTAAGGAAACAATTGACCAGGCCAGCCAGGCATGCGGCTTAGACTTGCCGGAAATCTGGAAAAACGACCGCGGCCAGCTGGATGAAACCAGGTATGTGCAGCCGGCTTTGGTGGCCTTTGAATACGGGATCTGGCAAATGCTGGTCCGGGACACTGACCTGCCAGTATGTGGTCTGGCCGGCCTCTCCTTAGGCGAATACGGGGCCCTTTTAGCCAGCGGCTGTTTAACCTGGCCAGCCGGCCTGGCCCTGGTCGTCGACCGGGGTGAATACATGCAGCTTGATTCAGAAAAGACGGCCAGCGGGATGCTGGCCCTGACCAAGCCGGATCTTCCGGGCCTGGAAAACTTTTTGCGAGCAAAGCAGGCAGCTGGCCAAGCAGTCTACCTGGCCAACTACAATTCACCTAAGCAGGTTGTTCTTGCCGGAGAAAAGCAGCTTTTGCCAGAACTGGGCCAAGAAATTGCTGACCGCAAGCTGGCCAAAAGAGCAATTCCCTTGGATGTTGCCGGAGCTTTCCACACTCCCCTTTACCAGGCAGCCAGCCGGAAAATGGGCCAGCGGCTGAAGAATGAAACTTTTGACGCTGGAACTTACCCAGTCATCAGCAATAGCACTTGCCAGCCTTTTGCCAAAGAAGATCTGGCCAAAATCCTGGAAGTTCAGCTGATGGTGCCAACTCACTTTGACGCTTGCGTCAAAGGCCTGCTGGACTTAGGCATGACGGCCAGCCTGGAAATCGGCCCAGGCCACGCCCT
This sequence comes from Lactobacillus sp. HMSC08B12, assembly GCF_001808415.1. Lineage (NCBI taxonomy): Bacteria > Bacillati > Bacillota > Bacilli > Lactobacillales > Lactobacillaceae > Lactobacillus > Lactobacillus sp. HMSC08B12. Next base: position 20,084 of record NZ_KV793114.1, read on the forward strand.
GTCAGCTTTTGCCAAGCAGGCGGACAAGAACCTAAAGACCTGGCAGGTCGGGAGTCTGACTGAATACCAGCAGTTTGTAGAGGAGGAGCAGAATGGATTTACAAAATAAGCGGGTCCTGGTGACCGGGTCAACGCAAGGAATCGGGGCAGCAACTGCCTTGGCTTTTGCGCAAAAGGGCTGCCGGGTGCTCTTAAATGGCCGGCGGCCGGAATTGCCGGAGGAAATCGCTGACCAGCTGGAAGAAATTGGGGCAGACTACCAGTATTTTTCCGCTGACGTCAGCGACGAAGGCGCGGTCAAGCAGCTTTTTAAAGAAATTGGCGAGATTGACATCCTGGTCAACAATGCCGGCATTACCAAAGACCAGATTATGATCGGGATGAAGCTGGCTGACTTTGACCAGGTGATCAAGGTCAACTTGCGGTCAAGCTTTATGCTGACCCAGAAGGCCTTGAAGAAAATGCTGAAAAAGCGGTCCGGAGCCATCATCAATATGGCCAGCATCGTCGGCCAGCACGGCAACGCCGGCCAGGCAAACTACGCGGCTTCAAAGGCTGGCGTAATCGCCTTGACCCAGACCGCGGCTAAGGAAGCTGCCGGACGCGGCGTTCGCGTGAACGCGATCGCGCCGGGGATGATTGCCAGCCAAATGACTGCTGTCCTGCCAGATGAGGTCAAAGAGCAGGCACTTAGCCAAATTCCTTTGGCCCGCTTTGGCAAGGCAGAAGAAGTTGCCCAGGCGGCAGTCTTTTTGGCGGAAAACGACTATGTTACCGGCCAGACCCTGGTTGTTGACGGGGGAATGACCATTTAAGGAGAAGATATGCGAGTAGTAGTTACAGGTATGGGGGCAGTCAGCCCGAACGGCAATGGCTGCCAAGCTTTTGTTGAAAATACTTTAAATGGCGTGGTCGGCATCAAGCCGATCAAGAAGTTTGATGCCAGTGAGACCGGCATCAGCGTGGCCGGGGAAATCGATGATTTTGACGTCAGTCAGGTTGTCGGCAAGAAAAACGGCAAGCGGATGGATCTGTATTCCCAATACGCCATCCAGGCCTGCCAGGAAGCCTACGAGATGGCTGGCTTGACTCCGGAAACAGTGAAGGCGGAAGAGCTGGGCGTGATTTTCGGCTCCGGGATCGGGGGCCTGACCACGATTGAAGAGCAGGTCATCAAGATGCATGACAAGGGGCCAAAGCGGATGTCACCTTTCTTTATCCCGATGGCCATTGCCAACATGGCGGCGGGCAATATTTCCATCCGCTTTAATGCTAAAAATATTTCTACCTCCATTGTTACCGCCTGCGCCAGCGGGACCAACTCCATCGGGGAAGCCTACCGGCAGATCAAGGAAGGCCGGGCTGAGGTCATGATTACCGGGGCCAGCGAAGCCAGCGTCAATGAAACGGCTATTTCCGGTTTCGCGGCCTTGACCGCCCTGTCAACCAGCACTGACCCCCTCAAGGCGTCTTTGCCCTTTGACCAAAACCGGCACGGCTTCGTCTTAGGCGAAGGGGCTGGGGCCTTGATCCTGGAAAGCTTGGACCATGCCCAAAAGCGGGGGGCTAAGATTCTGGCTGAAGTAGTCGGCTACGGGGCAACCAGCGATGCCTACCATATCACCAGTCCTGATCCTAAAGGTGAAGGAGCAGCCAGAGCCATGCGGCTGGCGGTTGAAGAAGCTGGCATCAAGCCGGACCAAGTCGGCTATATCAATGCCCATGGGACGGCGACTAAGGCCAATGACAGCGGGGAAGCCAAGGCAATTAAGGAAGTCTTTGGCGACCAGGTCCTGGTTTCCTCAACCAAGGGGATGACCGGCCACCTCTTAGGGGCCGCCGGAGCGGTTGAAGCCGTCATTACCTGCGCCAGCCTGGAAAAAGGCATCTTGCCGGCCAATGTCGGCTGCTTTGCCCAGGATCCGGAATGCCCGGTCAAATTGGTAAAGGCTGGTAACCAGGAACAAGCCATTGACTATGCTTTGAGTAATTCCTTCGGCTTTGGCGGCCACAATGCCGTGTTAGCTTTTAGAAAGTGGGCCTGATTTTGGAAATAACAGATGTTGAAAGACTGCTGGACAAGTTTGAAAAGTCCAGCATCCGGGAAATGAAGCTGAATTTGGACGGTTCAGAGCTTTTTTTGAGCAAGAACGAATACACGCAAAAGACAGAGGCAGAAGCAGGCCCGGTTTTGCCAGCCCAAAAAGCTGAAAGTCCGATTTTGCCAAAAGAAGCAGCTGAAGCCGCGCCGGTTGTTCAAGCAGAAAAAGCTGCATCCGGTCATGCCATCAAGTCGCCCCTGGTTGGGACGATCTACCTGCAGCCGGCCGCGGACAAGCCAGCTTTTGTGAAGGCCGGCGACCAGGTCAAGGCCGGGCAGACCGTCTGCATCGTGGAAGCCATGAAGATGATGACGGAGATCAAGAGTGATGTTTCCGGCACCGTCAAGGAGGTCTGCGTGGAAAACGAAGACCTGGTTGAATGTGAGCAAACGCTCTTTTTGATTGAGGAGGCCTAGCATGACTGTATTGGATTCCAGCCAAATACAAGAAATTATCCCCCACCGCTATCCCATGCTTTTGATTGACAAGGTCATCGACCTGGTTCCCGGCGAAAGCGCCGTGGCCATCCGCAACGTGACCAATAATGAGGCGGTTTTCCAGGGACATTTCCCGGGAAATCCTGTCTTGCCCGGGGTCTTGCTCGTGGAATCCCTGGCCCAAACCGGGGCCGTGGCCCTGTTAAGCGCCGACCGCTTCAAGGGGCAGATGGCCTATTTTGGCGGTATCAAAAACGCTAAGTTCCGCCAGATGGTCAAGCCCGGCGACCAGGTCAAGTTGGAAGTGACTTTGGAAAAGGTCAAGGGCCATATCGGCCTGGGGCAGGGAATTGCCTGGGTCGACGGGAAGAAGGCCTGCACGGCAGAATTGACCTTCATGATTTCAGGTGAGAAAAATGTTTGACAAAGTTTTAGTTGCCAACCGGGGCGAAGCCGCGGTCCGGATCATCCGGACCCTTAAGGAAATGGGCATTAAGTCCGTCGCTATCTACTCAGTAGCTGACCGGGACAGCCTGCATGTCCAGCTGGCCGATGAAGCGGTCTGCGTGGGCGCTAGCCGCCCCAGAGACTCCTACTTGAACATTAAAAATATCATCTCAGCGGCCACCGGGACCGGGGCCCAGGCCATCCACCCGGGCTATGGCTTTTTGTCAGAAAGCGCGGAATTTGCCAGCCTTTGCGCGGCCTGCGGTTTGACCTTTATCGGGCCAAAGGCGGAAACCATCGACCAGATGGGCAATAAGGAACACGCCCGCCAGCTGATGATCAAGCACAAGGTGCCAGTTACCCCGGGCAGCCGGGACTTTATCAAGTCACCGGAAGAAGCTAAAAAGGTTGCTGCTGAAGTCGGCTACCCGGTCTTATTGAAGGCCGCGGCCGGCGGGGGCGGCAAGGGGATCCGGCAGGTTAAAGAGCCTGGTGAAATGGCTGACGCTTTCAGCCTGGCCCAAAATGAAGCCCGGCTGGATTTTGGCAATGACCAGATGTATCTGGAAAAGGTCTTGACCAATGTCAAGCACATTGAAGTCCAGGTCATCCGGGACAGCTTTGGCAACTGCGTCTACTTCCCGGAAAGAGACTGCAGCCTGCAGCGGCGCAAGCAAAAGGTGATCGAGGAGAGCCCTTGTGAACTGATCAGCGAAAGCGAGCGGGAAAAACTGGGCCAGATTGCTGTCCGGGCCGCCGAAGCAGCTGATTATCTGAATACGGGGACGATTGAATTTTTGATGGATCAGGACCATAATTTCTACTTTATGGAAATGAACACCCGCCTGCAGGTAGAACACACGGTAACGGAAATGGTTACCGGCGTTGACCTGGTTAAGGCCCAGATCCTGGTCGCGGCCGGGGAAAAGCTGCCTTTTAAGCAGGCAGACTTAGGCTTTAAAGGCAATGCTATCGAATGCCGGATTAACGCTGAAGATTCCAGCCGGGACTTCATGCCGTCAACCGGCCAGGTCGACTACCTCTTTTTGCCAGTCGGCAACCCGGGCATGCGGATTGATTCCGCCCTTTACCAGGGCATGGTGGTTTCGCCATTTTACGATTCCATGCTGGCTAAAATCATCGCCTTGGGCAGCAGCCGGCAAGAAGCAGTTGCCCGGATGCAGCGGCTTTTAAAGGAGCTGGTGATCCGGGGGGTCAAGACCAACCAGGACTTTCACCTGGCCATTTTGGCTGATTCGGAATTTAAGCAGGGGACTTTCACCAATACTTATTTAGAGAGGGAATTTTTGCCCCGCTGGAAGGAGCAGGTAGATAAGCATGAGGCTGTTTAAAAAAAGAAACACGATCTCTGAGCGGCATGTTAAGGCTAATAAAAGGGCGGAAGACCTGGTGCCGAGCGGTTTGATGCAGCGGTGCCCGAATTGCGGGCTGGAATTTTTCGCCAGCCGCCTGGACAAGTACAAGACCTGCCCGGACTGCGATTACGGCTTCCGCTTGACCGCCAGGGAACGCCTGGCCTGGCTCTGCGAGGAAAGCGAGGAGTGGTTTAAGGATATTCAGCCCAGTGACCCCCTCCATTTTCCCAATTATGAGGCGAAAGTTGCCGCTGGAAAGAAAAAGACTGGCTTAAATGAATCGGTTTGGACCGGCCTGGCCAAAATTGGCGGGCAGGAGACAGCCCTGGCCATCATGGATCCCTTTTTTATCATGGGTTCTTTAGGCCAGATGACCGGGGAAAAGCTGACCCGGCTCATTGAGGCAGCTACTGAAAAACGGCTGCCGGTCGTGGTCTTTACAGCCAGCGGCGGGGCCCGGATGCAGGAAGGGATCTACTCTTTGATGCAGATGGCTAAAGTGGTCAACGCGGTTAACCGGCATAAGGCAGCCGGTCTCTTATACCTGGTTGTTTTGACCGACCCGACTACCGGCGGGGTGACGGCCAGCTTTGCCAGTGAAGGTGACATTACTCTGGCTGAAGCTCACGCCATGGTGGCCTTTGCCGGCCGCCGGGTGATTGAGCAGACCATCCATGAGCAGCTGCCAAAAGATGCCCAGCGGGCAGAAACGGTCTTAAAGCACGGCTTTATCGACCGGATCGTTTTGCGGCAGGAGGAAAAAGAGACCCTGGCCTGGCTGTTAAAGTACGGAGGGATGCAGGATGACTGATGCTATGGAAACGGTCCGGGCCGCCCGGGCCAGTGATAAATTGTCGGCTCACTATCTGCGGGCGCACTTGTTCAGCGACTTTGTGGAGCTGCATGGGGACCGGCAGGGGGCAGATGACCCGGCCATCGTTGGGGGGATCGGCCTGTTTGCCGGTCAGCCAGTGACCGTGATCACCACCAGCCGGGGACATAAGCTGGAAGAGCGCCTGGCCAAGCACTTTGGCCAGCCGGAACCAGCCGGCTACCGGAAGGCGGCCCGCTTGGTCAAAGACGCGGCCCGCTTTAAGCGGCCGGTTCTCCTTTTTATCGATACGGCCGGGGCCTTTCCCGGTAAAGAGGCCGAATATGCCGGCCAGGGGCAGGCGATTGCCCAGTGCTTGACGGATATTGGCCAGGCCCAAACGCCAATTATCAGCGTGATTTTCGGTGAAGGCGGCTCTGGCGGGGCCCTGGCTTTGGCTTGCGGGGATGAGCTTTGGATGATGGAAAATTCCATGTATTCAGTCCTGTCTCCGGAAGGTTTTGCCTCCATCCTGTGGAAGGACGCCAGCCGGGCGGCTGAAGCAGCAGAGCTTTTGGGCTTGACGCCGGAATCCCTGCTCAAGGGGCAGGTGATCGAAGGAGTGATCAAGCAAGAAGGCAGCAAGTCTGCTCAGTGCCGGGAAATTTCCCGGGTCTTGGAAGAAGAATTAGCAAAATTGCAAAAGCTGCCGGTCAGCAGTCTGCTTAACCGGCGCTATGAACGTTTCAGAAAGTTTTAGGTGAAGAAGATGGCAGGAATTTTAGCTGGAAAAAAGTTTTTGGTAATGGGCGTGGCCAACAAGCGGTCCATTGCCTGGGGCTGCGCTGAGCAGATCAAGGCCCAGGGCGGGGAAGTGGTCTACAGTTACCAAAATGACCGCCTGGAAAAGAGACTGCTCAAGCTGGGCCTGGCGGAAGAAGAGATGGTTGAATGTGATGTGGCCAGCGATGAGAGCATTGACGCGGCTTTTGACCAAGTGAAGGAAAAGTTCGGCCAGATCGACGGCCTGGTTCACGCGGTAGCTTTTGCCCCGAAAAATGAACTGGAAGGGTCCATCCTCAATTCCAGCCGGGAAGGCTACTTGACTGCCCAAAATATTTCCAGCTACTCCTTGATCGCCGTGGCTAAGGCTGCCCAGGAAAAGGAACTTTTGACCCCTAAGGCCTCAATCGTTACCTTGACCTTCATCGGGTCGGAAAGAGCCATCAGCAATTACAACACGATGGGGATTGCCAAGGCGGCTTTGGAAAGTTCTGTCCGCTACCTGGCCCGGGATCTGGGCAAGACTGGCAGCCGGGTCAACGCGATTTCTGCCGGGGCCATGAAGACTTTGGCCGTGACGGGGATTGGCGGACACAAGGATCTCTTGGAGCAGTCCCGGTCCTTGACGGTTGATGGGGTCAATGTCAGCCTGGAAGAAGTGGGTAACTGCTGCGCCTTCCTGCTCAGTGACCTGTCAACCGGCCTGACCGGCGACATCATCTACGTTGACAAGGGCGTTCACCTCTCCTAGGAGGCCGCGATGGAGATTTACTGCTACCTGGTCCTGCCTTCAACGCAAGATCTGGCTAAAAAGCTGCTGGAAAAGAGAAAGCCGCCTTTTGCCGTTAGTGCTTTAGAGCAGACGCAGGGCTACGGCAAGCAGGGGCGGGCCTTTTATTCACCGAAAAATGGCCTTTACCTGTCAGTTTGCCTGGAAAAGCAAGAGAATCCCTTGCTGACCTTGGCGGTTGGGACAGCGGTAGCTGACTTCCTGCGGGCCAGGTACGGCTTAGAGATTGGCCTCAAGTGGGCCAATGATCTTTTTTATCAAGGGAAAAAAGTTGCCGGCATCTTGACTGAGCAGGTGGCAGGCGGGATAGTAGTTGGCCTGGGCCTCAACTTAGGCGCGGAACTTCCGGCCAGCCTGCCCCAAGCGACCCGCTTGCTGGAAGCGGGGGATTTTGATCCGCTTTTGGCAGATGATTTGGCCTGTGTGATCTGCCGGGCTGCCAGCTGGCAGGATTGCCTGCCCCGCTACCGGGAATTGAGCATCTTGACTGGCAGGAGGGTTACTTTGAAAATTGCTGGGCGGAACATCTCCGGCACTTGCGCCGGCTTTGATGACCAGGGCCGGCTTTTGTTGGAAAAAGGCGGGAAGATCAGTGCCTGGTCCAGCGGGGAAGTAATTAAGACAAGTTTTTTGTAAAAAGCCCTTCCCTTTTCCGAAAACTTTTGCTATTATAAATATTGTCATCGGAAAGCCCACTTGGCGGAATTGGCAGACGCGCAGCGTTCAGGTCGCTGTTCTGGCAACAGAGTGAAGGTTCGACTCCTTTAGTGGGCATGACGCAAGCAAGCAGAAATGCTTGCTTTTTTGTTTTATTTTTTATTTTCTATCTCCAGCTTATTTTTCAGGTCAAAAAAGAGCTCCTGGAATCCGGAAGCTCTTTTGCTTTAGTTAAAGTTCTGGGCTTTTTTGGCGACCAGCTTGTTCTTCTGGAAGGTAACGTAGAAGTTGGCCTGGCCGTCGCTCTTCAGGCCGCTGGTGTAGAGCCAGAGGGCCACGTCAGAATTGGAATAGTCAGATTCTGAGTAGCCGTTGGGCTTGCCGACAATGGCTTCGACTTCCTCTTGGGTCATCCCCTTTTTGAGGGACTTGTAGTCTTTGGGTGTAATTTGCTTGGACCGGTTGACGACCAGGCCGGAAATCTGCTTGGCAATAGCCACCCCGTTGGCGAATTCAACGGCCAGGTTGGCGCCGGCACTGCCGTTTTGGACCCCTTCCCAAGTGTAGATGGTGGCTTTGAGCTTGCTGGTTTTGGCCTTGCTCTTAGCGTCAGCTTCCCGGCCCAGGAGATCAGTTACCTGGCTGGGAGTAGATCCGGTCTTTTCAACGACCTTGATCTTCTTGTAATTAGTGAGATTGATCTTGTTGCTGGTCTGCTTGACGACATTGGAGCTGGAAATTGAGCTCGCGGCCTTCTTGTCGCTTTCGCTGTCAGTCGTGGCCTTTTTGCTGGAGCAGGCAGTCAGAGCCAGGGCCGCAAAAGCAATCAAGAGAACTTTCTTTTTCATGACATCCTCCATTTTTTCGTTCTAGAATTTTCATCCCTTTTATTTTAGGCTTTAAGAGCGGTCTTGTCCACGCCGGTAAGTAATTCTTAAAAGACCTTTTTGATAACTCGAAGGAAATAAATACCTGACCAGCCAAAAGGAGGCTAAGCAAAGGTCAGTGGCTTTAATCTTCGCTGGTTTAACCGACAGCCAGGAAAGCAATGAAAAGATCCTGGGCTACCTCAAAAAAGCTGGCCTTTCTGCATCTTTCGCCCTGCCAGCCGCCCGGGCCCGGGAAAACGACGTGCTGATCAAAGACCTGGTGAAAAGCCGCCAGCAGCTGATCGGAAGCGGCATCTTGGTAACAGAAGGGAGCCGGCTTGACGGCAATTGCCCCTAAAAAGTCCCTGATCAAGGCCAAAAGCTCTGCCAGCGGCAGATCAAGGAACAAGCAGCCGGCGGGGTGGCCCTGGAGAGTGCTTTCGGCGGCTTTGGCGAAGCCAGCGCAATATCGCTGACGACGTTTATGATGGAGCCTTCAAAGACCTTGTCATCACCAGCCCGGCTGGGAACTGGTCTCATACCACTGGAAGCATTTTTGGAACAAGGTCATTGACTGGTTCATTAATAATCTGTAACAAGCTCAATCCCGCGTGACTGCTGGGTTTGAGTTTTTTTCTTTGGTACTTCGTTTTGCTTATATTCCTACTGATAATATTTTCGACTGGGAAAATATTTGATTTATATCAAGAAAAGCGTTTACATAGTCCGGAGAAAAACATATAATAATTTACAGGAATTAGGTGCTTTTACGCAAAAGAATAAGAGGTAACATAATGTATAAGGAATCATTTGCCGCGGCTGCTAGCGCGGCGCAAAAGAAATTTAACCTGCTGAAGACTAATCCAGCCGGCTATGTCGTGCTTTCTATTTTGGCAGGGATGTACATCGGTTTCGGGATCTTGCTGGCCTTCACGGTTGGGGGACAATTAGGAACTAACCCGGCTGCCAACTTGATCAAGGGGCTGATCTTCGGGGTTGCCTTGAGCCTGGTGGTCATTCCCGGAGCTGAACTTTTTACTGGCAACAACTTCGTGATGAGTGCGGGCCTTTTGGAAAAGAAGGTCAAGCTGGGCCAAGCGGGTCTTCTCTGGCTGATTTGCTGGCTGGGCAACTTGCTGGGGGCTGGAATCTTGGCTTGGATGTTTGTCAAGTCCGGCCTGGATCTGCCGGTTACGGCAACTGTCTTCACCAAGGCGGCAGCTGCTAAGATCGCCGCGCCAGCTGGCCAGCTTTTCTTGCGGGGCATTCTCTGTAACATCTTGGTCTGCCTGGCTGTTTGGTCAGGCTTCCAGACCAAGAGCGACTCAGCTAAGCTGATCATGATCTTCTGGTGCCTTTTGGCCTTCTTCTCAACTGGCTTTGAGCACAGCGTGGCCAACATGACGACCTTCATCGTTGCCTTGCTGAATCCAGTGCAAGGGGCAGGCGCCGTTTCAGCCGGCGGCATGTTCTACAACCTGCTCTGGGTAACCCTGGGCAACATGGCCGGCGGTATTGTCTTTGTAGCCTTGCCATACTGGCTGGCTGCCAAGGACAAGCAATAATTAACTGAAAACTCCTTTCACAAAAAACAAGTCCTGCTTGATAAACTCAAACAGGACTTGTTTTGCTTTATTGGTGGATTACAGATGACTAAAATTTTAGGAAAAATCCAGGGAAGGTATTTTTAATACATGCTGAGCAAGAGCTGCTTGATTTCAGCCATGCTTGGCTGGCGCGGGTTCTGCACCGTGCACTGGTCATCGTAAACCCGGTCGATCATGGCTGGCAAGGCGGCGTCAAAGGCTTCCTTGCTGACCCCGTTGGCTGAAAGGGAGGGTTCAATATCGCAGGCCTTCATCAGTTCCCGGATCCGCTTGCAAAGAGAATCAACCAGTTCCGCGTCACTCTTGCCTGGCAGGCATAAGCTGCGGGCGATATCAGCATAGTCTTTTTGGGCCCGGTAAACTTCATATCTTGGATAAGGCGTCCGCTTGACATTGCCACTGGCACCGTTGAACTTGATGACCGGCAGCATGGCAATTGAAATGCAAAGGCCGTGCGGGAAGCCGAAGGCCCCGCCCAGCTTGTGGGCAATGGAGTGGTTGAGGCCCAAGAAGGCGTTGGCAAAAGCCATCCCGGCCAAGGTTGCCGCGTAGTGCATGTTTTCCCGGGCTTTTTCTCCTTCATAAGTCGGGTGCTGCGGGTCGTACTTGTAAGAAGCTTCCAGGTTGTTCATGATCAGCTGGATGGCCTTGAGTGACCATGGCCGGGTGAAGTCACTGGCTGCAACAGAGACGTAGCTTTCCAAAGAGTGGGAGAGGCAGTCGAAGCCGGAGAAGGCCACGGTATGCTTTGGCACGGTCATGACGAAGGCCGGGTCAACGATTGCGACTTGCGGAGTCAGTTCGTAGTCAGTCAACGGGTACTTGACATGCTGCTTGTCATCGGTGATGACGGCGTAAGGGGTGACTTCTGACCCAGTCCCTGACGTGGTAGGGATGCAGACCAGACTGGTCCGGGTCTCATGCTTGAATTTGACGATCCGCTTTCTGATATCGACAAACTTCTGCTGCAGTTCCTTGAAGAGCTCGCTCACATTGTCGTAGTTGTCCAGCCAGCCATCTTCCTGGTCCAGGCTGTATTCGTAGATGTAGCGGGCGATCTTGGAGACGTCCAGGGCGCTGCCGCCGCCGATGGCGATAATGGTATCTGGTGCAAACTTCTTCATCTGCTTGGCAATCTTGATCGCCTGGCTCAGCGGTGGGTCAGGCAAGACTTCACTGTAGATGGCCGTGTCGACCTGCTTGTCTCTTAAAGCCAGCTGTTCATAGACCTTGTCAACGAAGTGGAACTTGACCATGCCCGGGTCAGCGACGATAAAGGCCCGGCTGATTTCCTGCTCATTTTCATCTGAAAGATAGGTAATGGAGTCTTTTTCGTAAAAAATCTTCTCCGGCAGGCGGATCCATTGCGGCCGGTTCCGCCGCTTGGCAATGGTCTTGATGTTCAAGAGGTCGCTGGTCGACAGGTTGTGAGACAGGGAGTTCTTCCCCCATGAACCAGTCCCCAAAGTCAAGCTTGGCCGTAGGCCATCACTGTAGATATCGCCGATCCCGCCCAAAGCGTCCGGCTGGTTAACCAGGACTCTGGAAGCTTGGACAGCCTTGCCGTATTCATCGATGAACGGATCGTTTTGGGAGCCGATTTGGATGGCGGCATTGTGGCCAGCACCTTGGTAGTCAAGCAGGGCTTTGACGATTCTGATCCCGTCTTCCCGGTCCTTGGCCTTGTAAACTGACAGAAGCGGGGAGAGTTTTTCGGATGACAGCTTTTCGCCAATATTCTTTGGATCCAGTTCAAAGAGGAGGACATCCTTGCCTTCAGGCAGGGTAACGCCGGCGTGTTCACAAATCCAGCGGGCGCTCATCCCGGCTACTGGCCCATTGACCCCATGCTTGTCATTGAAGACGAAGTCGGCCAGCTTTTGGTAGTCTTTCTTTGGAACCAGGTAGGCACCCTTGTCCTGCATCATTTGCAGCCACTTGTCGTAGATCGGTGCTTCAACTACGGCTGAATTTTCAGTCGCGCAAACCATGCTATTGTCAAAGCGCTTGGACAATAGGATGTCTTCAACAGCCCGGTCCAAAAAGGCGGTGTGATCGATATAAACAGCACCGTTGCCGGCCCCGACCCCCATTGACGGGTTGCCAGACTGCAGCGCGGCGTGCACCATGCCGGGACCACCAGTTGCCAAAATAGAAGCGATCTTTGGGTTGCGGATCAAGGCGGTGGTGTTTTCCAGGCTGGCCTTGTCGATCCATTGAATGATGTTCTTTGGGGCACCGGCCTTTAAAGCAGCGTCATACAAGATCTGGGCAGCATGGATTGAACACTTCTGGGCCTTCGGGTGGAAGGAGAAGATGATGGCGTTTCTGGTCTTCAAAGCTACCAGGATCTTGAACATGGTCGTTGAGGTCGGGTTGGTGGTTGGCACGATCCCGGCTAAAACGCCAAGAGGAGCAGCAACTTTGATATAGCCTTCAACCTGGTTTCTTTCGATAATGCCAACAGTCTTTTCGTGCTTAATTGAGTTGTAGACATTTTCGGTAGCGAAGCGGTTCTTGGTATCCTTGTCTTCTACCACGCCGCGGCCAGTTTCGTCTACTGCCTCATGAGCAAGCGCGAGGGAGGCCTCACTGCCGGCCAAAGCCATGGCAGCGACAATCTTGTCAACTTGTTCCTGGCTGTAGGTCGCGTAGGCTTCTTCAGCGACCAAGGCTTTGTTAACTAATTCACCTGTATAGCGCTTGGCTTCTTCCATCTTTTCATCAGCTGACAATTCCTTGGCAGCAGTAACAGTGGTCTGTGTTTTCTTTACATCAACCATTTTTTCTCTCCTAAAAATTACTACATTTTTTGTCAGGTCTAAGTATTTATTGTGAACCTTTTCACCTAACATGATAGTCCCTTTGTTTTCTTTGTCAAGCCGAAAAAGGCCATAAGTTTCAATGAATCTGAAGCGTGTAAATGCTTACAATCGTGCTGGAGTAGAATGATGAAAGCGCAGAAAGAAGCAAAAATAGTGAACGATTTCACTTCTTACAAGCTGGGCTAGACCTAGGAAAGGGGAGTGGCGAAAAACAGAGCAGGGATGAATTGTAAAAAGCTAGCAAATGAAAGCTAAGAAAAATTAGAAGAAAATTGAAAATAAAGATTGACGAAAACGAAAAATGGAGGTAAAGTAGTAAATGTCTTCAAACAAGACACAAAGCGCTTTCTTAACGAAAGACAAGTGAAGACAAAAATAAATATCAAAAACTTGTTGACAAGAATCAA
>NZ_KV793115.1:0-1152 GCF_001808415.1 Lactobacillus sp. HMSC08B12
CGTGAGAATGAAGCAAAGCCAAATGAAGAACTGAGCCAGTATCCCGCACTAAGAGCCGCTTTATCCGAGGAACAGCTTCGGCACTGCTTTGGATATATCAGACGCCTCACCAGAAAACATAAGCCCTACCCTCATTCAACGGCTGCACGATGCATGCTCTGTGACGAAATGATGTGGAGAGTCGTTGAAAAAGCTGGCTCAAGCTATCTAGAAATCATGACGGCAAAATGCAGAAGGAAAAAGCAGTTTAAGCTGACAGGGCCATACTGCTATGCCAACAAGAAGAAACGTGGCGACATCCAGCTCATTCTTGATCGAGACAAGAAGCGGCTGGAAGTTCATCGTGCTATTAAAGCTGTTGCCCATAATATTCGCAAGCCACAAAAGCAACTGGGTATGGACAAGGGATTGGCAACTCTCATCTCATGTAGCAGTGGTCAAGAATATGGAGCAGATTTCAGCAAGCTGGTAAGCGCTGAAGTTGAGCGGATCAATGACCGCAATACAAATCGCAATGAATACATCCAGTTAGCTAAGGAATTAAGAGAAGAAAAGTCTGCCTTGCAGGAAAAGTTAGCCAAGGATTATTCAGCTAAGACAAAGAAACGTATCAGACACCGCATTGGAAGTCTTGAGCGCCAAATTTCTCGTCTTGAAGAACACCATCTTGGTAGCAAGCTCTACCATCGCCAACATGAAAGAAAGCAACGCAACATGGAGCGGGTGATGAATACAAGCATTAGACAGATGCTTGTAGCAGAAGGTCCAGATATTCTTGTCAAGGAAGATCTGACTTTTACTAAAGAGAAATTGCCTAAAGCATCAAACCGCTATGAAGCAAAAGTGAGACGCAAGCTGTCGTCATGGACTAAAGGAAGACTGGATAAACGTATCGAGTATTTATGCGACAGTCTGGGAATTCAAGCCATTGACGTTAATCCAGCATATACTTCTCAGTTCTGCCCAAGATGTGGTGCGCATTTCAGTAAAAGAAAAGGCGCACATCATGAAACGGCTGTCTGTCAAAATTGTGGTGAAATGAACGCAAATACAGCAGCAGCGGTAAATATTTTGCAAAGAGCGGATGACAAAAAAATAACGAAATATATGCCATACAAGAATGTTAAGTTGATTCTTGAAGATCGTTACGCA
>NZ_KV793116.1:0-40518 GCF_001808415.1 Lactobacillus sp. HMSC08B12
TTATTTACACAAAAGAATTGACAGTGTCCTAAAAGCTTTGATAGAATGATAGTTTGGACTTCAAAAGTCCTTAAATATGCTTTCAAGGTCGGCCTAATAGATAGCAATCCTTTTGATCGTGTTATCGTGCCAAAAAAGCCAGCCAAAAGGAAGAAAGACAACTTCTATACTAAAGATGAGCTGGAAACACTCTTGAACGGTGCCAGGGATGCTGGAATGATGAAATATACTTTATTCCGCCTGCTGGCCTTCTCCGGAATGCGGATCGGGGAACTGATCGCTTTGGAATGGTCGGATGTTGATTTTGCAAGCCAATCAGTTTCCATAAATAAAACGTTAACGCTGGACAAGTACGGACAAGCGACGGTAGGGAGCCCAAAAACGACGAATAGCAATAGAGCGGTCTTGCTGGATGATGTAACGATGACCATTCTTAGACAATGGCGGGCTGAACATGCAAGGCGAATCATCTATTTTGGCAAGCCCCGCAATAACCTTGTTTTTGCTAGCGAACACGGGGGGCACCTAAGCAATGGCACAATTAAAGGCTGGAACAAAAAAATCGCTGAAAACAAGGGACTAAGGGCAATTAGTTTGCATGGGTTCAGACATACACACGCAAGTTTATGTTTTGAAGCTGGTTTGACTATGCAAGATGTTAAAGAACGATTAGGACATTCAAGCATTTCAACCACTATGGAGATTTACACTCATGTAACCAATGATAGAAAGGAAGAAAGTGTTCAACAACTAGCCAAATTCATGCGGGCTTAGGTGCTTTTGGTGCAATATTAGGTGCAATATTTTTATGTTAGCTTGCTGAATGGCGGTATTGCGCTATTCTGTGATATTATGTAATTAAGTAATGAGTAATTGAGGGATTAAGTTTGAAAGTGATAAATCTAAGCTATCCGTTCAAGAAAGAGCTGACGGCTGGCAAGGTTGTTCTGGCCCTGGGCTTTTTTGATGGAGTTCATATCGGCCACCAGAAGTTGATCAAGGAAGCCAGGATAATTGCAGTTGAGAAGGATCTACCATTGATGGTGCTGACCTTTGACCGCCACCCCAAGGAGGTCTATGCCGGAGTTAAGGACTTTGAATACTTGAACACACCGGAGGAAAAGGCCTACGAAATGTCCAAGATCGGGGTCGACTACCTGGTGATTCTCAAGTTTACGCCGGGGTTCAGCCACCTGGCTCCCCAGGCCTTCGTTGATGAGATCATCATGGGCCTGAAAGCAGACACGGTGGTAGCCGGCTTTGACTACAGCTACGGCCCAAAGGACGTGGCCAATATGGAAAATCTGCCGGCCTTTGCCAAGGGCCGCTTTGACATCAAGGTGGTTCCAAAGCAGATCTTTGCCGGGAAAAAAATCGGTTCAACTGAAATCCGCCAGGCTGTTAAAAGCGGCAATCTCCGCTTGGCCACGGAACTTCTGGGCCACCCGTATTTGACCAGTGGCAAGGTCGTCCACGGCTTCAGAAACGGCCACAAGCTGGGCTTCCCAACCGCGAATTTGGAGCTGGCCTGGCCAAAAGTTTTGCCGAAAATCGGAGTCTACGCGACCATGACCCAAGTAGGGGACAGCTGGCACCAGTCAATGACCAGTGTCGGCTACAATGTCACTTTCAATGATGAGAAGAAGATTTACATCGAATCTAACATCTTTGATTTTGACCAGGACATTTACGGCCAGCAAATCACCATCGCCTGGTACAAATACTTGCGCGGGGAAGAAAAGTTTGCCGATATGGCGGCTTTAAGCGAGCAGCTGAAGCTGGACCAAGTCGCTAGTGAAAACTATTTTAGTTCACTGATTGAGCAGTAATAAGAACGGTCTTTTAAGCGAGACCGTTTTTTTGCGGGATTTTTTTAGCATTCTCCTTGACTAACTGCTAATTTCTTGTTAATCTATGCCATGTTAGCACATGAAAGTTGTGAGTGCTAAAAGCGAGGGCGATGTTATGTTGACCGAACGTCAAGAACTTATTCTAAAGACAATTATTCAAGACTTTACCAAGACGCATGAGCCGGTTGGCTCAAAGACAGTCATGAATCAATTGGCGATTAAAGTGTCCAGCGCGACAATCCGCAACGAGATGGCGGTTCTGGAAGAGCATGGCTTGATTGAAAAGACCCACTCCTCCAGTGGCCGGGTGCCATCGACTGAGGGCTATCGCTATTACCTGGACAATTTGGTGCAGCCGCTGCAGCTGCCGGAAGAAATGTACAATCAAATTGGCTACCAGTTTGACCAGCCGTTCAACCAAGTGGACGAAATCGTCAAGGAAGCCGCCAGGATCCTGTCAGACTTGACTGACTACACGGCCTTTGCAGAAGGGCCGGAAGCCAAGAATGTCAGCATCACTGGCTTCAGAATCGTGCCCCTGGCTCCCCGGCAGGTCATGGCTATTCTGGTAACCAGCGATGGCAGCGTCAAGAACCAGCTCTACACCTTGCCGCGGCACATCTCAGGGGATGAAATTGAACAGGCGGTCCGCTTGATCAATGACCAGCTGGTTGGCAAGAATTTAAGCGAAATCAACAAGCAGACCTTTGAGCAGCTGTCCAGCAGCCAGATCGTGGGCAAGAATGCCCCGGAATTTCTGGAATTGCTGGAAGCCGTCATTAAGGACGCGGCAAGCGAGCAGATGTATGTTGACGGTCAGCTGAACCTGCTCAACAATACTGAAAACAGCGATTTAAAAGCCATCAAGTCGCTATATGAACTGATCAATTCCAGCTCTCTGGCTGGAGAACTGATCGATCTCAGCGACAGTCCCAGCCATTACCCTGTCCATGTCCGCTTAGGAGCGGAACTAGAGAACGACCTGCTGAAGGATTTCAGCCTGGTAACGGCTGAATATAGCGTTGGCCACTACGGGCGGGGGACGATCGCCCTGCTGGGGCCGAGAAACATGCCTTACTCGGAAATGATCGGATTGATGGAATACTTCCGCCAGGAACTGGCCCGCAAGTTGTTAGATTACTATGGCAGATTTAAATAAGGAGGTTTGTCGTGAGCAAAGAAGAATTTCCAAGTGAGAAAGATTTGCCGCAAGAAGACCAGGAAAAGCAAGCCAAGTCAGCTGAAGCTGACAAGGCCGGCGTAAAAGAAGACAAAAAGGCAAAAGACAACAAAGAAGAAGCAGCCAAGCCAGCTGATGCAGAACTGGACCAGCTCAAGGCTGAAGTTGCCGCTTTGACCCAGAAGAACAAGGACCTGGAAGACAAGTACTTGCGCAGCGAAGCTGAGATTCAAAACGCCCAGCGCCGCTACAGCAAGGAAAGAGCCAACCTGGTCAAGTACGAGTCCCAGCGTCTGGGCAAGGATATCCTGGCCAGCGTGGACAACTTGGAAAGGGCTCTGCAGGTCAAGGCCGACGACGAGGCTTCCAGTCAGCTGAAGAAGGGGATCGAAATGACCCTGGAAGGCCTGGTCAGAGCCTTGAAGGACAACGGCATTGAAGAAATTAAGGCTGACGGCGAAAAGTTTGATCCGACATTGCACCAGGCGGTCCAAAGCGTACCGGCTGAAAATGATGATCAAAAAGGCCATGTCGTACAGGTCCTGCAAAAGGGTTACGTCTACAAGGACCGGACCCTGCGGCCAGCCATGGTTGTCGTTGCCCAGTAAGGCAATTTTTTAACAAAGCAATAAACAAGCAAAAATAAAGCAAAGGAGATAAAAAGACAATGTCTAAAGTTATTGGGATTGACTTAGGTACCACCAACTCAGCAGTTGCGGTTTTGGAAGGCAAGGAACCAAAGATTATTACCAACCCGGAAGGCGCTAGAACTACCCCTTCAGTAGTTGCCTTCAAAGACGGCGAAATTCAAGTCGGTGAAGTTGCCAAGCGGCAAGCCATCACCAACCCGAACACCATTGTTTCCATCAAGCGGCACATGGGCGAAAGTGACTACAAGGTTAAGGTTGGCGACAAGGCTTACACCCCGCAGGAAATTTCAGCCATGATCCTGCAATACATCAAGAAGTTCTCAGAAGACTACCTTGGTGAACCAGTTACTGACGCGGTTATCACTGTTCCAGCCTACTTCAACGACGCGCAACGGCAAGCAACCAAGGACGCCGGCAAGATCGCGGGCTTGAACGTGCAACGGATCATCAACGAACCAACTGCTTCAGCCCTGGCCTACGGCTTGGACAAGGATGAAGACGACGAAACTGTTCTGGTTTACGACCTTGGTGGTGGTACTTTCGACGTTTCCGTCCTGCAATTAGGTGACGGCGTCTTCCAAGTTCTGTCAACCAACGGTGACACTCACCTGGGTGGGGACGACTTTGACAACAAGATCATCGACTGGCTGGTTGATGGCTTCAAGCAAGAAAACGGCGTTGACTTGTCCAAGGACAAGATGGCAATGCAACGTTTGAAGGATGCGGCTGAAAAGGCCAAGAAGGACTTGTCAGGCGTATCTTCAACCCACATCTCCCTTCCATTCATCTCTGCTGGTGAAGCAGGTCCTCTGCACTTGGAAGCAGACCTTACCCGGGCTAAGTTCAACGAACTGACTGACGACTTAGTGCAAAGAACCAAGATCCCATTTGACAACGCCCTGCGTGACGCTGGCCTGTCAGTTGGCGACATCGACAAGGTTATCTTGAACGGTGGTTCAACCCGGATTCCAGCAGTTCAAGAAGCTGTAAAGCAATGGGCCGGCAAGGAACCAGACCACTCAATCAACCCAGACGAAGCCGTTGCTTTGGGTGCCGCAATCCAAGGCGGGGTTATCTCCGGTGACGTTAAGGACATCGTTTTGCTTGACGTTACTCCGCTTTCCCTGGGTATCGAAACCATGGGCGGGGTCTTCACCAAGCTGATCGACAGAAACACCACCATCCCAACTTCCAAGAGCCAAATCTTCTCAACTGCCGCTGACAACCAACCAGCTGTTGACATCCACGTTTTGCAAGGTGAACGGCCAATGGCAGCTGACAACAAGACTTTGGGCCGCTTCGAACTGACTGACATTCCAGCTGCTCCACGTGGCGTGCCACAAATCCAAGTTACCTTCGACATCGACAAGAACGGTATCGTTAACGTTTCAGCCAAGGACATGGGGACTGGCAAGGAACAAAAGATCACCATCCAATCAGCTTCCGGCCTGTCAGACGAAGAAATCGAAAGAATGAAGAAGGAAGCTGAAGAACACGCTGACGAAGACGCCAAGAAGAAGGAAGAAGTTGACCTCAGAAACGAAGTTGACGGCTTGATCTTCCAAACCGAAAAGACTTTGAAGGAAGTTGACGGCAAGCTCGCAGACAGCGACGTTCAACCAGTTAAGGATGCCCTGGAAGACTTGAAGAAGGCCCAAAAGGACAACAACCTGGACGAAATGAAGGAAAAGAAGGACGCTTTGAGCAAGGTTGCCCAAGACCTGGCTGTCAAGCTCTACCAGCAAAACGCCCAAAACCAGCAAGGTCAAGGCGGTCAAGCAGGCCCAACTGACGATGGTTCAAATGGCGCAAACGGCGACACGGTTGACGGCGACTTCACCAAAGTAGACCCAGACAAGTAAAGCGACTATAATTAAACAAAAGGAGAAGAACTGCTTGATGTAGTTCTTTTCTTTTGTTAGTAAAAGGAGCAATAATAAACAGATGGCAGCAAACCGTGACTATTATGACGTCTTAGGCGTGAGCCGGGATGCCAGTGACGCAGAAATCAGCAAGGCCTACCGGAAGTTGGCCAAGAAGTATCACCCGGACTTAAACCACGAAGCAGGGGCAGAAGAAAAGTACAAGGAAGTCAACGAAGCTTACGAAGTGCTTCATGACCCGCAAAAGCGGCAGCAGTATGACCAATTTGGCCAGGCTGGCATGAACGGCCAGGGCGGCTTTGGCGGCCAGTATGGGGGCCAGGGCTTTGGCGGAGCTGATTTTGGTGACTTTGGTGACATCTTTAACAGCTTCTTTGGCGGCGGCGCCCGCCAGCAGGTAGACCCGACCGCTCCGCAGCGGGGGGCTGACCTGGACTACACCATGACGATCGACTTTATGGATGCCATCAAGGGCAAGACCAGTGAAATCAGCTACAGCCGGTCAACCACCTGTGAAGTCTGCAAGGGTTCCGGGGCTGAAAAGGGCACCCACCCGATCACCTGCGACAAGTGCGGGGGCAGCGGCATGATGACCATTACGCAAAGAAGCGTTTTGGGCATGATCCAGCGGCAGACGACCTGTGACAAGTGCGCGGGCAGCGGGGTCATCATCCAGCATCCATGCCAGAATTGCCACGGCAAGGGGGTCAAGACCCAGAAGCAGACCCTGCAGGTTAAGGTGCCAGCCGGCATCGACAACGGCCAGCAGATCCGCCTGGCCGGCCAAGGCGAAGCCGGCAAGAACGGTGGCCCATACGGGGACCTGTACATCGTCTTCCGGGTGCGGCCAAGCAAGGACTTCACCAGACGTGGCCAGACCATCTACACGACCGTGCCGATTTCCTTTGCCCAGGCAACCTTGGGTGACGAGATCAACGTCAAGACAGTTTACGGCGACACGAAACTGAAGATTCCGGCCGGCACCCAGCCAAACCAGAAGTTTACTTTAAAGGAAAAGGGTGTTCCGAGCCTGCGCGGCGGCAGCACTGGTGACCAGGTAACCACGGTTGAGATCGTGATTCCGAAGTCCATCAACGAGGCCCAGCGCAAGGCCCTGCTGGAATTCGTCAAGGCCAGCGGTGGCTCCATTGCCCCGCAGGAAAAAGGCTTCTTTGAACGCTTGAAGGAGAAGCTGAGCTAAATTTTTAAGCAAATTAAGGAGGCAGTCTGCAAGGACTGCCTTTTTTGATGACTGGGAAAAGACAAATGCTTTGTTTTCGGGTATAATTGTTTAGTACTTTAGTAAGGATGCGAGAAAATATATGGACTTAGAAAAATTAAAAGACTACCAAAAGCACATCCGCAATTTTTCAATCGTGGCCCACGTTGACCACGGCAAATCAACGATTGCCGACCGGATTCTGGAACTGACGGACACGGTTTCCAAGCGGCAGCTGAAAAATCAAATGCTGGATGACATGCCCCTTGAACGGCAGCGGGGGATCACCATCAAGATGAACTCGGTGCAGGTCAAGTACCACGCCAATGACGGGGAAGACTACATTTTCCACTTGATCGACACCCCCGGCCACGTCGACTTCTCCTATGAAGTTTCCCGGTCCCTGGCTGCCTGTGAAGGGGCTGTCCTGGTCGTTGACGCCTCCCAGGGTGTCCAGGCCCAGACCCTGTCCAACACTTACCTGGCTTTGGAAAACGACCTGGAAATCCTGCCTGTTTTAAACAAGATCGACCTGCCAAGCGCCGACCCGGACATGGCTAAGAGCGAAATCGGCGACATGCTGGGCTTAGACGCCAGCGACGCCGTGGAAGTTTCCGGCAAGACCGGGGCAGGGATTCCGGAACTTTTGGAAAGAATCGTGACCGACATCCCAGCGCCGACCGGGGACTTGACCAAGCCCCTCAAGGCCTTGATCTTTGACTCCAAGTATGATGACTACCGGGGGGTGGTCATGTCAGTCAGAATTGAAGAAGGCATGGTTAAGCCAGGCGACGAAATCATGATCATGAACACCGGCAAAAAGTATGAAGTAACCGAAGTCGGCGTTTCCAGCCCCCACCCGGTTAAAGAAGATATCTTGATTGCCGGGGACGTTGGCTATATTACTGCCAACATCAAGTCTGTCCGGGAAACCCGGGTCGGGGATACCATCACCAGCGCTGAAAACCCGACGGCAGAAGCTTTGCCAGGCTACCGGCAGATTCCGCCAATGGTCTACTCTGGTATGTATCCAACCGACAACCGGGACTATGACGACTTGAAGGAAGCCCTACAGAAATTACAGCTTAACGATGCGTCTCTGGAATTTGAGCCGGAAACTTCCCAGGCCCTGGGCTTTGGTTTCCGCTGCGGATTTTTGGGCCTTTTGCACATGGACGTCGTGCAAGAGCGCTTGGAGCAGGAATTTGACGTGGACCTCATCATGACCGCGCCGTCAGTTGACTACCACGCCATCATGCCGACTGGGGAGGTCAAGCTGATCGACAACCCGGCTGACCTGCCGGATGCCGGTGAATACAAGGAATTGCAAGAGCCTTACGTCAAGGCGGAAATCATGGCGCCAAACGACTTCGTCGGTGCTGTAATGCAGCTGTGTGAAGGCAAGCGGGGCGAGTTCCAGACCATGGACTACCTGGACAAGTACCGGGTCAACGTGATCTACGAAATGCCCCTGGCAGAAATCATTTACGATTTCTTTGACCAGCTCAAGTCTTCAACCAAGGGCTATGCTTCTTTGGACTATGAAATCATCGGCTATAAGGCCACCAACCTGGTCAAGATCGACATTCTCTTGAACAAGGAACCGATCGATGCCTTGAGCTTCATCGCCCACCGCGAAGAAGCCCGGGACCGGGCTGTCCAAATGTGCAGCCTGTTGAAGAAGCTGATCCCGCGGCAAAACTTCCAAGTCGACATCCAAGGAGCAATCGGGTCCAAGATCATTTCCCGGGCTACGATCAAGCCTTACCGAAAAGACGTTACCTGGAAGATCCACACCGGTGACCCGGACCGGCGGTCCAAGCTTCTGGAGAAGCAGAAGCGGGGCAAGAAGCGGATGAAGTCAGTTGGCCGGGTGGAAGTCCCGCAGGACGCCTTTATGGCAGTATTACGGATGAATGACGATGACATCAAAGGCAAGTAAAAATACAAAAGGCCACCCAGTCCGCCGGATTATTCTGCGCCTAGTTGCCGTAATCCTCTTTTTGCTGGGCCTGGCTTTGGTCTTTAACCAGCAGATCAGCGCGTTTTTGGTCAAGCAGAACCAGAACGCGGCTTTAAAGGGCCTGACCCGGGACCAGGTCGTGCAGAACCAGAAAAAGAAGGGGATGTATGACTTCAAGAAGGTCAAGTCAATTGACTTTGCCCAGACCACCCGCAGCCGGGTCAAGAACACAGCTGGCGCAATTGGGGCAATTTCCATCCCCAGCGTCAAGCTCTACCTGCCAGTTATGCAGGGCCTCTCAGACGCGGCTCTGTCAACAGGGGGCGGCACCATGCGGGCTGACCAGAAGATGGGCAAGGGGAACTACCCTTTGGCCGGCCACTACATGACCGACCAGTGGGCCCTTTTTTCACCCCTTGAAAGGGTCAAGCTGGGCAGCATGGTCTATTTGACTGATTTAAAGAAGGTCTATGCGTCTATGCATACAAGATCTACTACAAGAAGGTGGTTGACCCTAGCGCCGTTTGGCTGGTTGCCAACACCAAGAAGGAGATCGTGACCTTGATCACCTGTGCCGATGGCGGGGTAAACCGCTGGTCTTTAAGAGGGAAGCTGACCGCGGTCAAGCCGGCAAGCAAGCAGAATTTGGAGATGTTTAAACTTCGATGAAATGGCAAGAAAGAACAGCTGCTCCTTTGGCCAGTGACCTGGTTGAGGAATTTCAACTTAGCCCATTAACGGCTAAGTTGTTTTCTTTGCGGGGAATTGACAACGAGGAAAAAATCGACTATTGGCTCCACGCCAGTGAAAATGACCTGGCTGATCCCTTTTTGATGCATGACATGGACAAGGCAGTCGGCCGGATCAACCAGGCCCTGGACGAGGGCGAAAAGATCACTATTTACGGGGACTATGACGCTGACGGGATCACCGCCACGGCCATCATGACGGAAATACTGACCATCATGGGGGCTGATGTTCATTACTTCATTCCTGACCGCTTCAAGGACGGCTATGGGCCAAGTTTAGACCGCTACAAGGATATTGTGGCAGACGGGACGAAATTGATCATCACCGTTGACAATGGGGTAACCGGGATTGAAGAAGTGGCATATGCGCAGTCTCACGGCGTGGACGTGATCGTTACCGACCACCACACCTTCAAGGAGGAAAAGCCCGACGCTTATGCCCTGGTGCACTGCAACTACCCAGGCCAGGCTTATCCTTTTGACGACTATTGCGGGGCCGGGGTAGCTTATACTATTGCCCGGGCAGTCTTAGAAGACACGGCCAGCGAATTTTTGGAACTGGCCATGATCGGGACCATTGGGGACATGGTCAAAGTTTCCGGTGAAGGGCACGTTATCGTTAAGCGGGGCTTGGAGATGCTGAATGAAAGCTCCCGGCCGGGCCTGGAGGCTCTTATCCGCAATGCCGGCCTTACCCCGGGGATGATTGATGAAGAAGACGTCGGCTTTAGCATCGCTCCCCGTTTAAACGCCTGCGGCCGCCTGGCTGATGCCAGCCTGGCCGTAAGGCTGCTTTTGGCGGAAAGCCCGGGCGAGGCCCAGGAATTAGCCGATCAGATTGAAAAGCTGAACAATGAGCGAAAAGACCTGACCCAAGCGACCATGCAGGCGGCTGAGGCTCAAATTAAGAGCCGGGGCTACCAGAAAGAAGCGACATTGACCCTGTATGACCCGGCCTGGCATGAAGGGGTCATGGGCTTAGTCGCCAACAAGATCGTGGAAAAATACCACAAGCCAACCTTGATGCTGACGAAAAACGAGGCCGGCCTGGTCAAGGGGTCTGGCCGGTCCAGCCAGGGCTTCAACTTGTTCAATGCCTTGAAGCCTTTTGAAGGCAAGTCCATCACCCAGTTTGGCGGCCACGACTTTGCCTGCGGCCTGTCGACGACTGAGGAAAATCTGAACCAGCTCAGGCGCGACTTTAACCAAAGCTATAAGGCGGGGGAGAAGGCTCCGGAAAAGGTCCAGGAATATGATGGCACGATCAGTCCATTAGATGTTGATTTGACCAGCGTTTATGACCTGGCCCAGGCCGGGCCTTTTGGCACGGACAACCCCCAGCCGGTCTTTTTGCTTGACAAGCCGCAGATCTCTAACTTCCGCCCTATGCGGAAGGGCTGCAGCTTCATGGTGGGCCCGGTCAGGGCGGTGGACTTTGACCACGGCTTAAACCAAACTGTCCTGCCTTATTTGCAGCAGATGTTGGTTAAGCTTGCTTCTAACACTTTTAAAGGCAAAACCAATGTCCAGTTCCGGATTGTTGACCTGCATTACGGCCAGTCCTTGTACGCGCCATCCGCCCGGATTGTGGACTTTCGCGGGCAGGAGAATTTGCTGGGTTTTGCGGACAAGTATTTCTTATTTGATGAGAAAAATCTCAGCCAGGCCATGAATCATTTTGGCATAACTAAAGAGCAGATTTCTCTGGCCAAGGACAATGAAGACCTCAGCCAGCAGGTCGTGTCAGTTCTTGACGTGCCGGCCAATGAGGCCCAGCTGAACTTTGTCCTGGCCAAGCCTTACCGCCAGCTCTACCTGCGCTTTCAGTTGGACCAGCTGCCAGGGGAGACCCTGCCCAGCCGGGGCAACTTCGGCCTGGTCTGGCAGTACTTTTTAGCCCACCCGGGACTAAAACCGAATGATTACATGCAGGCTGCCGGCCAGCTGGGGATGGATCCGGACAGCATCATGTTTATTTTGAGGGTGTTTTTTACCCTTGATTTTGTTAAAATGGAAGAGGACAGATTGCTCCCTAAGCCGAGTCCGACAAAGAAGTCTTTGGACGATTCAGCCTATTACCGGTCAGTGAAAGCAGAATATGCCTTCGTTAACAAATTACGAACAATCTCTTCGAATGAATTAATTCGCTATGCCAGTGGTCTAGCAAATGGAGGATTACAAAATGTCAATTGATTTTAAGAAGTACATTGCCAGCGTCAAGGACTTCCCGAATGAAGGAATCATCTTCCGGGACATTACCCCGATCCTGCAAGACGGTGAAGCCTTCGCGGCAGCTACTCACGAAATTGCTGAATACGCCAAGAGCCGGCAAGCTGACGTGATCGTCGGGCCGGAAGCCCGGGGCTTCCTGGTCGGGACTCCGGTAGCAATCGAACTGGGTATCGGCTTCGTGCCAGCCCGTAAGCCCCACAAGCTGCCACGGGAAGTAGAAGCTGCGGCTTACGACCTGGAATACGGGTCAAACGTCCTGGAAATGCACAAGGACGCGATCAAGCCTGGCCAAAGAGTAGTCATCTGCGACGACTTGATGGCTACGGCCGGCACCCTGCACGCCACTAAGGAATTGATTGAACGCCTGGGCGGGAAGGTTGTCGGGGCAGCCTTTTACATTGAACTGACCGACCTTAAGGGCAGAGAAAAGTTCCCGGACGTGGACATCTTCTCCCTGGTTAAATACAACGGCGCTTAATTTTAAGAGCAAGACAGAAAAAGCGGCTTTACCGGAAGGTAGAAGCCGTTTTTGTTTGTATTAAAAATAAAAGTAAAACTATTGCAGCCGGTCCAGGTGGTCCAGGTGGTCCAGGTGCTCGGTCATCGCGTCGATGATCTGCACGATGTCCTGGTCGTTGATTGAATAGTAGACAAAAGTGCCTGCTTTGCGTTTCTGCACGAAATCGTATTTTTTCAAAATACCGAGCTGCTTGGAAATTACCGGCTGAGAGACACCCAGGTGGCCGACGATTGCCGAAACCGGGCTTTCGCCGTGTTTTCTCAGGTAAAAGAGAATATGGATCCGCAGGCTGTTACCCAAGACCTTGAAAAGGCGGGCCGCCTGGTCGATCAGTTCTTCGTGTGTCATGCGGGTCTCCTTTCCAGTTTCCCCCTTGATTATATATCATTTTTGTAATATAGTGTATGCAAGAGTAAATATACCAAAAACGATATATAAAAGATTGCGCAGGTAAAAATCATGAAAGACCAAGCATCAAAAAGGTATTTGTGGGTGACTGTCTTCAATGTCATCATTACTGCCGCGGAAATTGCCGGCGGGATTATCTCCGGTTCCCTGGCCCTCTTGTCAGATGCTTTGCATAACTTGAGTGACGTTGTTTCCATCGTGGTTGCCTTTGCGGCTAATTTGATCGCCAAAAGAAGCAAGGACCAGCACAAGACCTTTGGCTACAAGCGGGCCGAAACCCTGGCTGCCTACACCAACGGCCTCTTCTTGCTGGCCATCAGCATCTATCTCTTTATTTCAGCCATTAAGCGTTTCAGCAAGCCTGAACCGATTGAAGGGGGCGTCATGTTCATCGTCTCCTTGATCGGCCTGGCCGGCAACTTGATCTCCATGCTGATCCTGGGCAAGGGGAGCAAGGAGAATTTGAATGCCCGGGCCCTCTTTTTGAATATGATGTCGGACACCTTGTCCAGCGTGGCTGTCGTGGTGGGGTCACTCTTGATTTACTACCAAAACTGGACCCTGGTGGACCCGGTCTTAACTATGGCCGCGGCAATTTTCCTCTTGAAAGAGGCTTTTGAAGTCACCAGGGACTCAGCTAACGTCTTGATGGAAGCTAACCCCGACCTAGACCTGGAAGCCATTGAAGAGGCTGGTTTGGCCTTTAAGGAGGTAAGACAGCTCCACCACCTGCATGTCTGGCGCTACAGTGATGACACCATCATGCTGGACGCCCACATTGTGGTTGACTCCGGTTTAACCGCCAAGCGGATTGAAGAGCTTGATGAAGAGATTGCTGCTTGTCTGAAGGAAAAGTTTGCCATCAACCACGTTACCCTGCAGGCAGAATGCAGCCGGGGCCTGGACGAGGACCTTTTGTCAACCAACAAGGAAAATTAAGAAAAGATTAGCTAACTTCAAAAAAAGAGAAAATTAGGGTCAAAAGGCTTGTCTTCGCAAGGCTTAGGCCTTAGAAGAATTAAAGTTAGCAAAAAATAGCAAGAAAATGAAAATGATTTTAAAAAGGCCTTGCGAACCTTCAGAAAGAGTATTATAGTTACAACTATAAAAACTAGTGATTGAATTTTTAGGAGGTAATATCATGGCAAAAAAAGATCTCGATTGGGCAAATATCGGCTTTGGCTATCATCAAACCGACAAGCGCTACGTGGACTATTTCCACGGCGGTGCCTGGGAAGGCGGCAAGCTGACCGACGACCCTAATGTCGTATTGAATGAATGTGCTGAAACCCTGCAATACGCCCAGCAAGTTTTTGAAGGGATGAAGGCCTACACCTGGAAGGACGGCTCTGTTGTTGTCTTTAGGCCAGACCAGAACGCGGAACGGATGTACAACTCCGCTAAGCGGATCGAAATGCAGCCTTATCCAAAGGACAAGTTCGTTGAAGCAATCGACCAAGTAGTCAAGGGCAATGTTGACTGGGTACCGCCATACGGTTCAGGCGCGACTCTTTACCTGCGTCCATACGAAATCGGCACTACACCAATCATCGGCGTTGCTCCGGCAACTGACTACATGTTCAGAATCTTTGCAACTCCAGTTGGCCCATACTACAAGGGCGGGGCTACTCCAGTTGCCGTTCAGGTTGCCCAATATGACCGGGCTGCACCTCGCGGGACTGGCAACGTTAAGGCCGCTTTGAACTATGCCATGAGTTTGAAGGCGACTGTCGCTGCCCACCAGGCAGGTTTTGCTGAAAATATGTACCTGGACCCAGCTACCCAAACTTACATTGAAGAAACGGGTGGCTCAAACATTATCTTCATCGACCAAAACAACCACTTGGTCGTTCCTAAGTCAAATTCAATTTTGCCATCAATCACTAGACGCTCCATTGTATACTTGGCTGAACACTACCTCAACTTGACGGTTGAAGAAAGACAAGTCCGCTTCGACGAAGTTCCATCCTTCAAGGAATGTGCTTTGGTCGGCACGGCTGCCGTATTGTCACCAGTTGGCCGCATCGTCAATGGCGACCAGGTCATCGACCTGCCATCAGGCATGGACAAGCCAGGCAAGTTCATGGAAGAACTTTACAACACTTTGACTGGCATCCAAAACGGGGAAGTCGAAGCCCCAGAAGGCTGGATCCACCACGTGATGTAAAAATCATAATCGAGAAGAAGATAAAAAATAGCAGTTTTCGCAACTGCTATTTTTTATTGCTTTGGCCAGGGCCGGAAACTGTTATAATAAAAGCTAGTCAAACTAGCGAGGTGTATGATGAACAAATTTTGGAACCACATTGATCAGAAGTATTTTAAGATTGCCCTCTACTGTCTGGGCACGGTCTTTGCCGGTCTCTTCATCCTGCTTTTAGCCTATGAGTCAACTGGCTTCTGGGTCCGGGTAGGCAAGATTCTGGCAGCAATTGCCCAGCCTTTGACTTACGGCTTAGTTTTAACCTATCTCTTGCTGCCTTTGACCAACTTCTTTGACCGGAAGTTTTCCAAGGGCAGCAGCCGGGGGGCAGTGGCGACGGCCAGCCGGTCAGCCGCAGTGGCCTTGACCCTGCTCTTGCTCTTGCTGGTTATTTTACTGGCCGCGACAGCGGTTTTCGTGACCTTCTCCAAGCAGCTGAGCCATTTCAGCCTGGGCAGCTTAGAAAGCCTCTATGACCAACTGAAAGCCCAGTACAGCAGCTTTATCAACGAAATCTTAGCCTACCTGCAAAAGCAGGGCTGGTCGACCAGCGGCCTGGTCTCTTATATGCAAAAGGGGGTCGGCCGGGTAACTGGCTTTTTGAGCGACTTCTTCTTCGGGGTGATTTTTGCCATCTACTTCCTCTACGATGGCCAGCGGATCGCGGCATACTGGAAGAGAAACCTGGGCACCCTCTTAAACAAAAAGGTGATCAAGGGAATCAAGCTCTTCTTAGCAGACGCCGACCGGGCCTTCTCCGGCTACATCAGAGGGCAAATTATCGATGCTTTTATCGTTGGCCTTTTAGTTAGCCTGGCCATGCTGATTGCCAAGGTCCCATATGGCCTTTTGATCGGCTTGGTAACCGGGCTGGGTAACCTAATCCCATACTTTGGTCCGATTTTAGGCTATGGGATGGTTATCTTAGCCTGCACCCTCAGCCAGAATATGACAGCTTTGATCGTGGGGATGATTATTCTCCTCTTGATCCAGGCGATTGATGGCAATATTCTTAATCCTAAGCTTTTGTCTTCAGCCATTCACATCCACCCCCTGTACGTTATCGCCTGCGTGATTGCCGGCGGGGCCATGGGCGGCTTTGTGGGGATGCTGATTGCCGTCCCGATAGGGGCCTTGCTGAAAACGGAATTCGAGCGCTTGATTGCCTACCGGCAAAAGCAGCTGGAAAAGAGCAAAGAGGCAAGTGAAGAGTAAGCAGTAAGCAGAAAGTAGATATAAGAACTAAGTAAAAGGACTCGCAAAAGCGAGTCCTTTTTGTCAGATTAAACAGTAATAAGTATAAAGCATTTAGTAGATGATATAGTTTGTCTTACTGGCCATTAGCCAGCTGAACTTTTTTCAGGCCAGCATGCCGGATAAGATGACCAGCAACAGAATTGCCAGACTCATGATGATTCTAAAAATTCTCTTGCGCATTAAATTCTTCTTTCCCTGTAAAGCTAATTGGCAAAAAATAGCCAAACACACATTTATTTGTTACTTGTTCTTCATGACCGGCTGGTAGACCAGGTCGATCAAAATGGCGGCCAGGAAGGCTACGGCCAAAGGGGTCAAGAGCTCCTTAATCCCGATGGCCGGCATGGCGATGCCCAAAAGTGCTAAAAGGCAGGTCAAAAGGATATCGGCGATCTGGACACTGGCTACCGGCTTAGATGGGGCAGACTGCCAGAAGAAGCGCTTGGTCCGGGTGATCAAGACGATCATCATGGCGCTCATAACTAAGAAGACGTAGACCATGGTCCCAACTTGATCATGATTTACTCCGGCCTTTGTTAAGGCAGAGACGAAGGCAAAACCGATGATTGTCCAGGCTCCGGCCAAGGAGAAGGCAATTTTAGCCAGCTTGCCCATGTCCCAGTTCTCCGGCTTGTAAGTGATGTGAGTCTTGTCGGTTCCGATCATCATGGTGACCATGTTGTTCATGATCGTGTAGATGACCATGGCATTTAAGGCCATCGGCAGGTAGCCGAAAATAAGATAAGAGAAGGTCAAGAGCATGGTCAGTTCAGCCGTTCTGGCTAGTTTGGTCAAAGACCAGGTCCTCATCCGCTGGTAAACCCGGTGGCCGGCATCCAAGATCTTGACGATAGGGCTAAGGCCCTCATCCAAAAGAACCATCTTGCTGCTCTTTTTTGCCACGTCAGCGGCATTTGATACAGCTATGCCGACTTCGGCCTGCTTGAGGGCAGGGGAGTCGTTAACCCCGTCCCCGGTCATGCCGACGATATAGCCAGCCTTTTGGAAGTACTTGACCATATCCAGCTTGTCTTCCGGCAAAACGTCGGCGATCCCGGCCAGGTCTTCCGCCTTTACCCCCTCTTTAAAGTCGCTGATCGAGATGACCTTGCCAGTCAAGCCGACTTCTTCAGCCACGCTGGCCGCGGTTTTCTGGTTGTCCCCGGTCAGCATGACTGGCTTGATTCCCCGCTTGACCAGTTCGGCCAGGGCGGCTTTTGAATCAGCTCTGACCTTGTCTTTAGTGATAAAAATACCCGCCAAACGGTCGTCGAGCAAAATCCCGACTGACCGGCCCAGACTGAGGTCGACAGCTGCCATTTGTTCAGAAATAGCCGGATCAATCTTACTGAACTGCTTGACTGAACCCAGCTTAACGTCGTGGCCTTCTCCTCGGCCTTCAGAATAGCCCTGGCTGGAAGTGAAGGGGGTAAAGGCTTCTGCTTCTTTAACTGGTATCTTTTTCTCTTGCAGAAAGTCCATTAAGGCCAGGTCGATCACGCTTTGGTTGCGCTGGTCGATGGCCAGGCTGGTCAAGGCTAGGACTTCTTCATCTGAGAGCTTTGAAAAATTAGCAAAAGAGGCGACAGCCGTCTTGTTTTCAGTAATGGTCCCGGTCTTGTCCAGTAAGAGCAGGTTCAGGTTGGCCGCGTCTTGAATCCCGGTTAAGTCACTGGTCAAAACTCCTTCTTTAGACAGGCGGGTGGCCTCAAAGGAATTGGAGAGGGCAAAAGTTGACGGCATAGCTACTGGAATAGAAGCGATAAACATCATGGCCAGGAAGGGCAGCATTTCCAAGATATTTTCACCCCGGATTACGGCCGCGATCAAGAGGATGACGGTCAAAACCCCGTCTAAGAGGCAGAGGTAGTAGATGATCTTGGTCAAAAGCTGCTGCAGGTGGCCAGGTGCCGCGGACCTGTTGATCAAGTTGATGGTCTGCCCGCTTCTTGAATTGGTCCCGGTCGCGCTGACTCTGCCTAGAGCCTCGCCGTCCATGACGGTCGTGCCCGCAAAAGCTGTTGCTCCGGCTTTTTTATGGACATTTTTGGCTTCCCCGGTGATTGAGGATTCATCTAAGGTCAAGTTCCCGTCCAAAAGGTCAATGTCGGCGGCCAAAATATCCCCTTTTTGCAGGTTGACGATATCGCCGACTACCAGGTATTTGGAGTCAATTTTTTGCCAGCGGTCATCTCTTAAAACAGCGACAACCGGGGTCAGCTGCTGGGAAATTGAACTCAGGACCTTGCGGGACTTCTTCTTCTGCGTGGCCCCGTTGTAGGCGGCAAAGAGCAGCATAAGCAAAACGAAGAGGGACTGGATCCACTTGCCTAGGGCACATTCCAGGAGGAGTGCCGCCTCCAGAATCCAGGCACTGAGATTCCAAAGCTTGCCGGCAAATTCCTTCCAGAAGCTGAATTCCGGCTCCGGCACCTGGTTGAGTCCGTCTTTTTTTAAGCGCAGGTCAGCTTCAGCCTGCGTCAAGCCTTTTACTTTCATGCAAAGATCTCCTTATAATTATTCTTCAGTCGTGACGTGTTACATTTAGAAGTTATTTTTCTCACTGTTCATTGTAGCCCCCAGGTTGATATAAATAAAATACTGATTTATGATGTTAGATATCTAAAGAGTTGATATCTACTAAGCTCAAAGATCATTAAAAAGAGAGGGAAGAAAATGAATTTCAAGCAGCTCAATTACTTTCTGGTCGTAGCCGAGGAAGGGCAGATTACTTCAGCCGCCAAGCGGCTCTTTGTCGGACAGCCAGCCCTCAGCTACCAATTAAAGCAATTAGAAGAGGAGCTAGGGGCTAAGCTCTTTATCCGTCAGCCTTATGGAATTGAACTGACCGAGGCTGGAAAAAAGCTGCGGGATTATGCTGGTCAGATTTTGACCTTAGCCAAAAACGTCCAAACCGAAATTACGGAGCTGGACCGGGGCGGGCGGGGAAGGGTTAAATTAGGTTCCGTCTCTTCTTCAATCGGCGAGCTTCCTTCCGCCAAATTGACGGCTTTTGCCCGCCAGCATCCCGGCGTCTCCTTTGACATCTACGAAGACAACACTTTCGGCATCCTGGACAAGCTGCAGGGCAACCTGCTGGACCTGGCCATCGTCCGCACCCCCTACAACCGGGTCAACTTGAACTTTGTCGACATCAGCGATGAGCCGATGACCGCAGTTACCTGCCAGGACTTTTTCCCTGGCAAGGAAAAAGTAGGGCTGCAGGCCCTGGCCGGCCAGCCCCTGGTCATCTACCGGCGCTTTGAGGACATGTTCAAGGAAGCCTTCGCGGAAAAAGGTCTCACCCCAAATTTTGTGGTTAAGTGCGATGATTCCAGAACCGCTATCCGCTGGAGCGACTCTGGCCTGGGGATTGCCCTGGTGCCGGAATCAATCGCCAAAACTTATGCCAAAGGCCACATCTACCCAATCGACTCGGCTAAGTGGCGGACCCGCCTGCAGCTGGTCTGGCGCAAAGACCGGGTGGTTACCCCCTTAATGCGGCAAATTATTGCCCTATATGCAAAATAAAAACTGGAAGCCAATCTAGGTTTCCAGTTTCTTTCTATTGTTTGTCTTTATGCCCGGCTTGAAGTCAGGTTCATCCGCCGTTCAAAGTAGTTGAGCAGACGGGTCAAAATAAAGGTGACCACGAAGTAGATGCACATGGTGATAAAAAGCGGCATGACCCCGCGGTAGGTCGCGGTTTGGACCAGGCCGGTCTCGTACATCAATTCCCCGACCCCGATGACGGAGACCAGGGAGCTGTCCTTGGTCAAGGTAATGAATTCATTGCCCAGGGCTGGCCAGATATTCTTCAAGGCTTGCGGGAATACTACGTAGCGGTAGGTCTTGGCCTGGCTGAGGCCCAGGGACCGGGCAGCTTCCGTTTGCCCCTTGGCCACGGAATTGATCCCGGACCGGATGTCTTCAGCCACGTAAGCCCCGGAGTTAAGACCGATGGCGATGATCCCGGCGGCCAGGGCCGGCATATTTTTGATCAGCATCCCGACCCCGAAGTAGACAAACATAATCTGAACCATCTGCGGAGTGCCCCGGAGGAACTCAATGTAGCAAACGGCAATGGCGTGCAAAAGCTTGTTCTTAGACAGACGCATCAAGGCGAAGATGACACCCAGGACTAAACCAATCGTGATGGAGCAAATCGTAATAATCATGGTGTAGCCCAGGCCAGTCGCGAAGTAGCTGGCGTACTTGCTCATGGAGTTGTTGGTCTTGCTTGAGGCCTGCTTCATGGCCTTGGCAGCGGCCGGGATGTACTTCTTGTTAAACAGGTCCTGCTTTTGGCAATTGTTGATGGTCTTGTTGATGGCCTTGACCAGGTCGCCTTGCCCCTTGGCCACCCCAACAGCGTTGCCCATCTGAGCCTGGCTGAGGCTGGACTTGACCAAAGACAGGGAAGTGTCGTTAGTGACGTAAGTCTTTGCGTTCAGTTCACCTAATAAAACAGCGTCAACCTTACTGGACTTAAGCGCCATGAGCAGGTTGCTGATCTTTGCCAGCCCCTTGACCTTGATCCCGCTCTTAGCAGCGTTTTTCTTCAAGGAAGTGTACTGAAGCGAACCGGTTTGGGCACCAACCGTCTTGCCTTTAAAGGAGGCGGTGCTGGTATACTTGGCCTTGTTGGTCTTGCTGATGACAAAGTAGTCGGACTTTTCAGCGTAGTAGATCTTGGAGAAGTCAATGCTCTTTTTCCGTTCGGCCGTTGGGGTCATCCCGGAAATGATCACGTCGATCTTGCCAGTTTCCAGGGCAACCAGGAGGGAGTCAAAGTCCATGTTCTTGATTTCCAGCTTGACTCCCAGGTCCTTGGCGATCTGCTTGGCCAGTTCAACATCGACGCCGACATACTTGTTTCTGCCGTTGACGTTCTTGGTAAATTCCAATGGCGGGTAGTCAGCGGACATGCCGACAACTAATTTGCCGGACTTCTTGATCTTCTTCATGACCGTGCTGCTGGCCATTTTCTTGCTGCTGGCGGCATCAACTGCTGGAATTGCCGCGGTAAAGAGCCCGGCCAAGAGGAGGAGGGCGGTCATAATTTTAATAAGTTTCTTCATCTTGCTTCATTCTTCCTTTGCTAGCTAGGCTTCCAAAATTTTTGCCAAAAAGTCC
Organism: Lactobacillus sp. HMSC08B12; assembly: GCF_001808415.1. Taxonomy (NCBI): domain Bacteria; kingdom Bacillati; phylum Bacillota; class Bacilli; order Lactobacillales; family Lactobacillaceae; genus Lactobacillus; species Lactobacillus sp. HMSC08B12. The sequence goes on from NZ_KV793116.1 coordinate 21,251, forward strand.
TTGGCCCGGTCACTTTGCGGGTGGTCAAAGACCTGGTCTGGGCTGCCCTGTTCCAAAAGATAACCGTCAGCCATGAACCAGACCTCATCAGCGACTTTTCGCGCGAAGCCCATTTCGTGGGTGACCACAACCATGGTCATCCCAGTTTGGGCTAAATCCTGCATGGTCTTTAAGACTTCCCCGACCATTTCCGGGTCTAAGGCACTGGTCGGTTCGTCAAAAAGCATCATGTCCGGCTGCATGGCTAAAGCCCGGGAGATAGCAACCCGCTGCTGCTGGCCGCCGGACAGGCTGGCCGGGGAGTGGTCAGCAAAGTCATCCAGGCCAACTTTTGCTAAAAGTTCATGGGCCAGGTCGCCGGCCTCCTGGTCGCTCATCCCTTTGACCTTCATCGGCGCCAGCTTGACGTTTTCAATGACGGACATGTTAGGGAAGAGGTTGAAGCTTTGGAAGACCATGCCCATCTTCTGCCGGAGTTGGTCCAGCTCTTCTTCTTTAAGGTCGGTCAGTTCCGTTCCTTCAAAAATGACCTGGCCGCTGGTTGGCTTTTCCAGCAGGTTCAGACAGCGCAAAAAAGTACTCTTGCCTGAACCGGATGGACCAATAACCGTGATGACTTTTCCTTTTTCGATGACGGCATTGATGTCCTTGAGAACTTCCTTGTCGCCGTAATTCTTCTTCAGATGCTTAACTTCGATGATCTTGTTCATGTTTAATCCTTCGTCTAAAAGGACACAAGCAATGAAGAGCTGACAAGCGGCAAAGTTCCGGGCAAGAGTACTTAAAATTGATCAAGTTGACAGTAATTGAAATACTGGAGCCAATGAGCGACTTATGACTATGACAGCTTCTCATTGCCAGTCCTCGCCTTGCAATGAAACAGCTTCAGTCACCATCGTGGATGGTGCTATGTTCGGTGGTGGTAAGTCCTCGTCCTCATTATGATCTGCTCCTTTAAAAATAAAAGTAAAGATAAATCTGAAATTAAATCTCTTATTGGTTTTTAATTTTAGCGTAAAAGGGAAGCTGATGCAAGGGAAAATGACAACTTTTATGAAAAAGATTGTAAAAATAGGTAAAATAGCCAGATATCCATATAAAGCTAAGAAAAGAAGCTTTTTGGGGGCAAATTGCTAAGATATTTAGAAATCACTGGCTTCTTGATTGTTTTTTCTAGCCGCCCTTGCTATGATAGGGGGCACGTAAGGAGGGACTTTTTTGCAAAAAAGAACAGATAAAGGGTCTGGCAGAAGGACCGGATTTCTCCAAAAGCTGGCTGCCCTCTTGATCGCCGTGGTCTTTCTGGCTGGCGGGATCATGATCGGCCAGCATCTGCCCAAGAAAAGCCGGGAGCAGGTAACGGTGGCCACGGTTTCCGCTAAATTGAAGGCTATTGGGGAGCTGGCGACTGAGCAGTACACCTATACTGGCATTTACAAACTATCTAACGGGCAGATTCCTTTTATCACCAAGAAGGGCTTCACTATGGTCTATACGGCCAACTTTAAAGCCGGGGTCAAGGTCAAGGACATCAAGGTCCAAGTCAATCAAGACCAGGTGACCGTGACTTTGCCGCAAAGCCAGCTGCTGGACAAGAAGATCGACCCGTCCTCAATCAAGTTCTATGACCAGAGCTATGCTCTTTTTAACTGGAACCAAAAAGAAGACATTACCAAGGCTGAGCAGGCGGCCTTAAAGAAGGCAACAGGCGTGGCCAAAAAGTCCGGCCTCTTGGCCCGGTCGCAAAAAAATGCCAAGAAACTGATCAGGCAGCTGCTCCAGGGGACCCTGGATGGCCGCAAGCTGGTCATCAAGACGGAAGAATAAAGCAAAGAAATACGCTCAAATCAAGCTGATCTGAGCGTATTATTTTTTGTCAAATGGCCAGCAGGGCTAAAAGCGCGGCCAAAATAATACTCCTATTGGCAAAAACAGCTTTTGCCCGCTTTTTAACTGCCTCGTCTGGCAAGTTGGTCTGAACCAGTATAAAGAGCAGGGGAAAAGATGTCAATTCTCCAGGGGAATTTTGCGTACAAAAAAAGATCCGCTTATGCGGATCTTTCTTGAGCTAATCTTTTAATGATTAGTCTTGAGCTGGGAAGAAGTCGAGACGTTCGCCGTCACCGAGTTGTTCTTCGATTCTCAACAATTGGTTGTACTTTTCAACACGTTCTGAACGAGCTGGGGCACCAGTCTTCAGTTGGCCGCCGTTAGTAGCAACAGCGAAGTCAGCGATGAAGGTGTCACCAGTTTCACCTGAACGGTGAGAAATCATGGTGTTGTAGCCGTGCTTACGTGAAATCCGGATGGTTTCCAAAGTTTCAGTTACAGTACCGATTTGGTTCAGCTTGATCAATGAAGCGTTACCTGCGCCTTCCTTGATGGCCTTTTCCAGCAAACGTGGGTTGGTGCAGATAAAGTCGTCAAGAACGATTTGCAGACGGTCCTTGTGGCTTTGAGTGAACTTAACCATACCTTCAGTGTCGTTTTCGTCGTATGGGTCTTCCATTGAGATCAATTCTGGGAATTCTGCGAGCAACTTGTCGTAGTATTCTGCCAATTGGTCACCGTCAAGAACCTTGCCTTCCAGGTGGTACTTGCCGTCTTCCTTGTTGTAGTAGTATGAAGCGGCACAGTCACAAGCGATGGCAATGTCTTCGCCAGGAACGTAACCAGCACGTTCAATAGCTTCGTGCAAAGCCTTCAAAGCTTCTTCTGAGTCCTTCATGTTAGGAGCGAAACCACCTTCGTCACCCAAGCCAGTTTCGTAACCCTTTTCTTCCAAAACCTTCTTCAAGGTGTGGTAAGTGTTAACGATCTTTTCGAAGCCGTCACGGAATGAAGTCTTCTTAACTGGAGTGATCATGAATTCTTGGATGTCGATGCCGTTGTCAGCGTGTTCACCACCGTTGATAACGTTGTGGAAAGTTTGAGGCATTGACAAGTCAGTACCGCCAAGGTAACGGTAAAGAGGTTGGTGGGTAGCCTTAGCAGCTGCTACAGCAGTAGCCATTGAAGTACCCAAGATAGCGTTAGCGCCCAACTTACCCTTGTTTGGAGTACCGTCAAGTTCGATCATAGCCTTGTCGATAGCTGGTTGGTTGAATGGGTCTGCGCCTTGCAGTTCGTTGTTGATGGCAGTGTTAACATTGTTAACAGCCTTCATAACACCCTTGCCGCCCAAACGTGAGCCACCGTCACGCAATTCAACAGCTTCGTTTTCACCAGTTGAAGCACCAGATGGAACTTCAGCGCGGCCAACTACACCGTTTGACAAAGTAACTTCAACTTCAACAGTTGGGTTACCACGTGAGTCAAAGATTTCTCTAGCATGAACGTTTTCAATAACAACCTTGGTCATTAAAAAATCCTCCTTAAAATACGCTGGCGGAGGAATTCTCCGACAGCAAGAGCATTCGCTCTGTAATTATTTACAAGTTCATTATAGTATAAGCTTGTGAATCCGTAAACAGCCAGTTTTTTGAAAACGATTCCCAAAACCGCTTTTTTACAAATTTTACTTTTTGCTAAGCAAGTTTGGTCAAAATCCAAGTTTGAAAGCGGTTAGTGAAAAAATTCCCCGGTTAAGGAAAAAATGTTAAAATAGATTTAGAAACAGACAAGGCAGGAAAAGCTGCCAGAGACAATGTAGAATCGGGATAATATTATGGAAAACGTGAGACTGATAGTTGATTCAAGCGCCAATACTTTGACCGACCCAAGCCGCGGCCTTGAGGTCGTGCCCTTGACTTTGACCATCGGCCAGGAAAATTGGCTGGATGACGAGCAGCTGGACATGGGCGCATTTTTGAACAAGATGGAGGCCAGCCAGGAGGCAGGCAAGACTGCCGCGCCAAGCATCCAGCGCTGGCTGGATAGTTTGGAGGGCTGCGAGAAGGCAGTGATCGTGACGATTACCAGCGGCTTGTCGGGGACCTACTCTTCCGCCTTGCAGGCCAGAGACATCTACTTAGAGACTCACCCGCATGCCCAGATCGTGGTCGTTGACTCCCGGTCAGCCGGTCCGGAACTGGAAGTAATCCTGGAAGGGATCGAAAGCATTCTTAAAGATGACAAGCTCCGCTTTGCTGACTTGGAAGCCAGAATTGCCGAGTACCGGACCAAGACTCACTTGCTTTTCGTCCTCCAGTCCCTGCGAAACCTGTCCTTAAACGGCCGGGTGTCGCCAGCCGTGGCCAAAATTGCGGGGATGCTGAAGATAAATTTAATCGGGACGGCCAGCGTTGACGGTGACTTGCAGCCTTTGACCAAGGCCAGAGGAATGAAGAAGGCCCTGCGGGAACTGGTCAAGCAGATGAAGGAAGAGAAGTACCAGGGCGGCCGGGTCGTGATTGACCACTGCGAAAATGAAGCTGATGCTGAAAAGCTGAAGGAACTGCTGCTAGCAGAATATCCGGATGCTGAGATTACCATCCGGCCAATGCAGGGCCTGTGCTCTTTCTACGCGGAAAGAGGGGGGCTCATGGTCGGCTTTCACAATTAATAAGCTGCAAAATAAAAAATCCAGGGTTCTGTTAAGTTAGAACTCTGGATTTTTTGCTCCTATATATCGTTATCGTCTCTGTTACGTATTATGTTCTACTTCAAAAAGAGGGCAGCATAGATTGTCTGCACGACTGTAAAACAGAAGACCGACAAGGCCACGGCTCCCAGGACGTCTGACGGGTAGTGGGCCCGGAGGTTAAGGCGGGAGATAACCACAAAGAGCCAGTAGATCAAAAGAATTACGGCAAATAACTGATCAAATTCCCGTCTGAGCAGGGCGTAAAGGATCAGGCACATGGTCGTTGCCCCTAAGACATGGCCGCTGGGGAAGCTGTAGCCTTCTTCTTCAGATAGGTGGGCATGAGGGCGGCTCCGCTTGACCAGGTGCTTGACGATAAAACCGGCTGCATCGGTCACGCCTAAGGTAGCCAGGACCCAAAGGCCGAGCCGGTAATTGTCTTCGTTTAAGAGCAGGCCGGCAATCAAGACGTCCCAGACAATGACCAGCTTGGGCTCGTTGATGAAGGCGATGATCTTCCAAAAAATATTCTTCTGCGTCCGCACCAGTTTCTTGTGCAGCTTCCGGTCCAGGCGGTTGAAGGCCGGGGAATAGAGAATGTTGAGGATCAAGACCAGCAGGACCAGCCCTGAGATTGTCAGTGAGATAAGGTCGACTTGCAAATTTTCATTTTCCTTCTAGCAAAACTTGACTTGTCCAGATGAAAACAACCGGACTTTTACGGAAAATATTCTACACGTCCCCGGCTGGAAAATCAACCAATAACGGAAGCGCATACAAGGCTGATAAAAGTTGGCCAAAATCAATGAAACCGCTTGCTTCACAAAGACCTTTTTGTTAAATTAGACCAGGAGAAAAATAACAACATATAAACGGTAAATAGTGTTAGGAGCTTGTTTAGGAGAAAATGAGAACGAGAAAGAAAATTTGCGATATGAATGTGGCGGTGGTTGACCGGCAGAATCTGCCTGCCTTACTGGCTAGCGGGAAAATAGCTGCCCAGGCCGACGAGGACTACCAGATAAACCAGAAGACGGTCGCGGCCTACGACTTCCAGATGGACCTGCTTTTGGGCAAGTACCGGACGATCATTTATGACGCCGATGCCGGTTGGGTCTTGCTTAAAAAGAAGACATGCCGCCGGCTGGTCCATGAACTGAGAAAGAAGGAGCCGGCCCACGAACTGACTATTAAAAAGCAGCTCTGCCGGCAGATCGGAATGTCGGACCAGTATGTGCAGTCCTTTGGCTCACATGCCTATTTCTCTTTTTTCATCATGCGCCACAAGCCACTTGACCTGGTGGGCCTGCACCAGATGAAGCTGTTTGAGTGCCTTGACAATCACGGTCTTTTTCTGACTTTAGACCGGCAGTATTGCTTCAGTTTGGAGATGCCCAGACAATCTGGCCGGGGCCAGCAGATCCTGCAAGACTGCATTACCCACAACGCTGCCTTTTTGCACCTGGCAAGCGCCCGGGCAGCCAGCTGGGGCTGCCAGTTAAAGCCGGTCAGCCGCAAGTCTCTCTTAAACGACCCGGCTTATATTAGGGAAAGCCGGCTGGCAGAAATCAAGGCCATGGATCCCCGGCAGATTTTGGAAGAAGCAGAGGACAACTACTTAAACTATTGCTCAGAGGAATTTTTGAAGGAATTCCGGGCCTGGAACTGGGGCAAGCAGGACATGCGGCAGCTGATCAACTACTGCAACAAGTCCTTTAATGAAATCAAATAACTCAAGTCGAAAAAACAGCAATGAAAAATGCTCATCAGCCGATGAGCATTTTTTCTGTATACTTATAATCTTAGCCCAGCTTTTGTGCCTTGAGCCAGTTCATCAAGTCCAGGACGTGTTCGTTAAGGACGTCCTTGCAAGTGAAGAGGGTCAGGTCTGAGCTGACCTTGACGTCCAGGGGAACCCGCTTTAGGCCGTTGACTTCGCAATTGTCGTCATCAAGCGGGCCGGTGTACGGCTGGATAGCCAGGCCCTGCTGGGTGTAAACCATCATAGTTTGCGCCACGACATTGTTGGCAAAGAAGATCCGGCTTTGCTTGCAGTTCTTTTCAATCCGGTCCTGCATCAAGGTAATCAGCGGTGATGAACAAGAAAGGTCCAGGAAGACCAGGTCCTTGCCGTCCAGGTCCTTTTCTGAAAGCAGGTCCTTTTCAGCCAGAGGGTGGTCATTTGGCACCAGGGTGCACCACTTCAACTTGCCGATCGTGTAGGCGGTGAAGTCCGGGAATTTCGGCATGGCTTCCGGAGTTGACAAGACCAGGTCAAGCTCGTGGGAGGCCAGCTTCTCAAAGAGAACCGGGCTGCTTTCAACGAAGAATTCGATGTTGACGGTGTCGCGGCTCCTGCGGAACTGGCGGATCAAGCCAGGAAGCATCAGCTGTTCGGCTAGAATTCCGATTAAGCCGACCTTCAAGGTGATTTGTCCTTCTGACATGGCGATCCGCTTGGCCTTGGAAACGGCGTTCCGGTAGTCGTTCAATTCGCTCTTGATGCTGTTGTACAAAGACCGGCCGGCCGGGGTCAGCAGCATCTTGCGGCGGGAGCGGCTGAACAGCTGGTAGCCCAGTTGCTTCTCGATTGAGGATATGGCCAGGGAAACCGCTGGCTGGGACATGTTCATATTTTGTGCAGTCTTGGTAAAGCTCTGCGTCTGCGCGGCGTTTACAAAGATCTCTAGGTGTTCGATTCTCACGGGTTTACTAAGCTCCTCATAATAAAAAGATTGAAATGTCAGATATATATGCTACGCGTATCAAACAGTTCTGATATAATAATATATCAATTCCTCAAGAAATAAAAACACTTGTTATTAAAAAATCGAAACTTTAAAAAAATTTTACCTAACTATTTCTGATTTTCCCGGTTAAAAAGTGCTACCAGGCAAAAGAAATTGAGGTATTAACAATGAAAAAGTGTTCATTCTTAGTATTATGACTAAACTTTATTGCTAATCCTGTAAAAAATCAAGTGGTAAACTCGGAAAAATGATCGATTTAGAATAAATTTAGAAATTTGCGCTTGTTGATTTTAATAAGAATAAAGTATGATAGAATTTCGAAACATCAAATAAATTAAGGAAGTGGAACATGAAATACGTCTTTAGCTACCTCAAAGACTATAAAAAAGAAAGCGTTCTGGCCCCGCTTTTCAAGCTGCTAGAAGCCCTGTTTGACCTGTTCGTTCCCCTGGTCGTGGCCAGGATTATCGATTACGGGATCAAAGAAAGAAACCAGGCCTATGTTTTCCAGCAGGTTGGCCTCTTGGCCCTTTTGGCCCTTTTAGGGATCACGGCCAGCATTACTGCCCAGTGGTTTGCCGCCAAGGCCAGCGTGGGCCTGGCCAGCCAGCTGCGGCAGGCGGCTTTTGACAAGGTGGAAAAGTTCAGTTTTGCCAATCTGGATCAGCTGCCGCCCAGCACCTTGATCACCCGCTTGACCAGTGATATCAACCAGGTGCAGACCGGCTTCAACATGGCTTTGCGCCTCTTATTAAGAAGTCCTTTTATCGTCTTTGGGTCAATGATCGCGGCCTTTACGGTCAATGTTAAAGCGGCCTTGATCTTTGCCGTAGTGATTCCGCTTTTGGCCCTGGTCGTTTTTGGCATCATGCTGGTCAGCATCCCCCTTTACCGGAAGGTGCAGAAGCGGCTGGATGAAATTACCCGCCTGAGCAATGAAAACCTGGCCGGGGTCCGGGTCATCCGGGCCTTCAGAAAAGAAAGAGCCGCCGTGGCCAAATTTGATAAAAAAGTTTCCGCCATGACCAAGCTGAACGAGTTCGTCGGCCGCCTGTCAGCCGCCATGAACCCGGTGACTTATGTCATGATCAACATCGCGGCCATTGTCTTGATTCAAGTTGGCGCCGTCCAGGTAAATACCGGAGCAATGGCTCAAGGACAAGTGGTGGCTCTTTACAACTACCTGGCCCAAATGATCGTGGAACTGATTAAGCTGGCCAGCCTGATTATCACCATCAACCGGGCCTGGGCCTGCGGAGACCGGGTTGGCCAGGTTCTGGCCACGGAAAATGACTTGACTTATCCTGAAGCAGGTCCAAAGGTCACAAACAGCCAGGTTGACTTTAAAAATGTTTCCTTTACCTATCCGGCAGCCTCCGCGCCGGCCGTTTCAAACTTGACCTTTACGATTAAGCCGGCCGCGACCGTCGGCATTATCGGGGGGACGGGCAGCGGCAAGAGCACCCTCTTGAATCTGTTGACCCGCTTTTATGACTGCGGGGAAGGGGAGATCAAACTGGGCGGCGTTTCCATAAAGGAACTGACCCAAGAGGAACTATTGGACCAGTATGCCCTGGTGCCGCAAAAGGCCCAGCTTTTTGCCGGCAGCATCCGGGACAACCTGTTGATGGGCAGGCTGGAGGCCAGTGATAAAGAACTCTGGCAGGCCCTCAGCCTGGCCCAGGCGAAAGACGTAGTCTTGGCTAAGCCCGGCCAGCTGGACTTTCAGCTCGAGCAGGAAGGCAGAAACCTTTCCGGCGGGCAAAAGCAGCGTTTGACCATCGCCCGGGCCCTGGTCAAGCAGGCTCCGCTTTTGATTTTAGATGACAGCGACAGCGCCCTGGACCTGGCAACGGGGGCGCGTCTGCGGCAGGCTCTGGCCAGCTTGAAGGACATAACTAAGATTCTGGTTTCCCAGCGGGCTTCCAGCATCATGCAGGCTGACCAGATTCTGGTCTTAGACGATGGCAAACTGGTGGCTAGCGGCAAGCACGAAGAGCTTTTGGCCAACTGCCAGGTCTACCAGGAAATCTATTATTCCCAGTTCCCGAAGGAAAAAGAAGCAAAAGAATATAAGGAGGGGAGCCGATGAAAAAGCAAGACAAGAAAATGGCCAGCTGGCAGGCGATGAAGCAGCTTTTGCCAATTATCGGCCGCTACCGCCTTCTTTTATTCATCAGCATAATTCTGGCGGCAGTCTCCGTTATCTCCCAGCTTTATGTGCCGATCATCTTTGGCCGGGCCATTGACCAGATTGTCGGCCCTGGCAAAGTTAACTTTCCAGCTATTGGCCAGGACCTGGTCCAGATTTTAATCTTGGTGATTGTCTCAGCCGCCGCCACCTGGCTGATGGGCCTGATCAACAATAAACTGACCTACCGGACCGTCCAGGATATCCGGGAAAAGGCCATCCGGCAGCTGCAGCTTTTGCCCTTGTCATATCTGGACCAGCACCCAAGCGGGGACATTGTTTCCAGAATCATTGCCGACACCGACCAGCTCTCTGACGGCCTGCTCCTAGGCTTTTCCCAGCTTTTCTCCGGCTTGATCACTATTGTGGCTACCCTAGCCTTCATGCTCAGCCAGTCGGTGGAAATTACCCTCCTGGTTTTGGTCTTGACTCCTTTGAGTTTCATCGTGGCCCGCTTTATTGCCAGCCGGTCCTACCAGATGTTCAGAAAGCAGAGCCAGACTCGGGGCGAGCAGACCAGCTTGATTGAGGAAATGGTGAGCGGGGTCAAGGTGGTTAAGGCTTTTGGTTATGAAAAAACCGCCTCAAGCCGCTTCGCTGAAATAAACCACCGCCTGCAAGAATACAGCCAGCAGGCGACCTTTTATTCCAGCCTGACCAACCCGGCCACCCGCTTTATCAATTCCCTGATTTATGCCCTGGTCGCCTTGGCGGGTGCTTTTGCCATCATGGGCGGGCGTCTTACGGTTGGGGGGCTCAGCATTTTGCTGAATTACTCTAACCAGTACATGAAGCCGTTTAACGACATCAGCTCGGTGATTACTGAGCTGCAAAACGCGGCTGCCTGCGCCGGCCGGGTCTTTGAACTGATCAATGAAGAGCCGGAAGCTGATCCGGTTGACTTGAACAAGGCTGATGGCAATTTGCCTGAAGTCAAGACCGGTTCAGTCGTCTTTGACCATGTCAACTTCTCCTACCAGGCGGACAAGCCTCTGATCAAGGACTTCAACTTGACTGCCAAGCCGGGGATGCGGGTTGCCCTGGTCGGGCCGACCGGCTGCGGGAAGACGACCACCATCAACCTGCTCATGCGCTTTTATGACGTGGATTCCGGCGGAATCTACTTAGGCGGTAGAAATATCAAGGACATGTCCCGCCATGCCTTAAGAAAAAATTTCGGCATGGTCTTGCAGGACACTTGGCTGGAAGAGGGGACAGTCCGGGATAACCTGGCTTACGGCAAGGAAGATGCTACTGACGAGGAAATCATCGCAGCGGCTAAAGCTGCCCACAGCTGGGGCTTTATCCGCCGCCTGCCCCAGGGCCTGGACACGCCCCTTTCCGCTGACAGCTTAAGCGCCGGGCAAAAGCAGCTGCTCTGTATCACCAGGGTCATGCTGCTGGACCCGCCAATGCTGATTTTGGATGAAGCAACCAGCTCTATCGACACCCGGACAGAAATGCTGATTCAAGCTGCTTTTGACAAGTTGATGCAGGGCCGGACCAGCTTTGTCGTGGCCCACCGTTTGTCCACGGTCGTTAATGCTGACTTGATCCTGGTGATGAAGGATGGGCAGATTATTGAACGCGGCAAGCACGCTGACCTTTTGGCCCGGGGCGGCTTTTACAGCCAGCTTTACCGCAGCCAGTTCGCGAAATTGCCATCATAACTGAATACTTTTTAAGTTCTTAACCGTTCTCTAAGTGAGAGCGGTTTTAATTTGTAAAATAATTGCAAAAATACTATTATTTTTTGAGAAAAAGATAGAAGGATTTAGTATAATTACTTTGTACAAGTCTCTAATGACAAAAAATAGCTAGATGGAAGCTGGTAATATGATTGAAAAAGATGATCTGACAAATTTCTTGCGAAAGTCTTTTACTTATATCCGGGAGCCCTTCCTGGTTCTGGAAGTCAAGGATAATAAAACGGCCATCGTCTATGCCAATAAGAAGCTGCTGGATTTGTTTGCCTGCAAAAATATGGCTGAACTGACTGATTTTGCCTGGGAAAAGCTCTTCCCGCTGACTACAGGTCTAAGCGGTGATCATGCCGAATTTGAACACATGACAGTTGCAGATGCCAAGGGGCAAGAGCACCTGCTTAATGCTGAGGTTCGCAAGGCTGAAGTTGCTGGCTGGAAATCAGCAATCTGTTGGCTAAAGAAGAGTGCCAGGCTGAAAGTGACAAATTGGTTCAGCAATTATCAGCTATTAAGGAAATTGATGGCTTTAGCTGCCAGCTAATGCCGATCGCTGGTCTCGCCCAAGGCAGCGAAGTAGCCAGCGGCCAGGAGGCGATCAACCTGGCCACCCGCCGCAGCAAGAGTCGTGCAGGTAAAATAGGTACTTTTAAGGCCTTTGATGAATATCTGGACTTGCCATTGCCGATGGTGGTCAATAAGCCCCTGCTCAATGCTCATGGCGATAAGGTGATCGATACGATAAATGTCTTTGCCAATGAACGATACTGCGAGTTAGCCGGTGTCAACAAGGGGCAGCTTTTTGGCGAACGATACAAGGATTATTTCATTAGCGATGAGGGCTGGATGACGACCAGCCTGCAAGCCTTGAAGGGGCATGCTATCACTGGTCAGTGCTACCACCGGGGCCTGCGCAGCTGGGTCAATTACTATACCAAGGCCTCGACCATGCCAAACTGCGTGGTGACGGTCTTTGCCCTGGATGAAGGCGGTGAGTCGGAATTCAAGCGGATCGCAGCAACTGACGCGGAATTTTCGAGGTCAACCAGCAGCTCCTAAATGACCGGAGATACTTCAGCTCGAGAGGCTGACTTTGCTGAACAAGGGGATTTCTGCGCCAAGAATGATATTGACCGCATCCTGCTGGTTCCGGTTAAGAATGACTTTGGTGAGATCCAAGCCTATTTGCTTCTGACTAATGTCTATGACAAGGGCGAAATTAATCCGGTCAGCCTCCTGCAGCACCTGGCGCCTGTCTTTAGCAAGAAGCTGCGGGACGCGGCTCTCAGGATTAAGCAAGATTAAGGCAAGAAAAAAGGAGTCACGCTGGTGACTCCTTTTACTTTCTGATAAATAAGCTTGGCGACTTAGTCTTGTAGCTGAAGCCTTCGCCCAAAGCTTCGTTGACGTCAAAGAAGATGATGAAGGCCTGCGGGTCTTCTTGCTTGACGATTTTCTTTAATTCCGGGATTTCCCTTGGCGACAGGACCAGGTAGATCATGTGACGGGGTTCGTTGGAATAGCCGCCTTCAGCGTTAATGTAGGTGAAGCCCCGCTCTAAGCGCAGGTCAATCAGCTTGGCGATATTCCGGTAGTTCTGGGAAATGATAAAGGCCCCCTTGGCCTGGGTCCCGCCTTCAGTAACCAGGGCCATGACCTTGGATAAAATGAAGCAGGAGACCATGGTGTAGCCGACATGGAAGAAGTCCAGGTAAGACAGGGAGCAGGCCAGGGCTAAGAAGTCCAGGGCCAGAAGGCCCTTGCTGGGCGTGATCCCGTATTTTTCCTGCAAGACCCGGGCGGCAATATCGCTGCCCCCGGTGGTCCCGTTAAAGCGGAAGACCAGTCCCAGTCCCAGCCCCGACAAGCAGCCGGCCGTGACAGTAGCCAGGAAGGGGTCGTGATGGAGGGGAACTTGGTCTATAATAGACTGCAGGGTCCACATGCTTAAGAAGAAGGACAGGCAAAGGGTTCCCCAGACGGTATAAATCATGGCCCGCTTGCCCACATATTTAAAGCCTAGAAAGATCAAGGGAATGTTGATGATGAAGGTGCTGAGACCGGGGTTGACCCCCCAGAAGTGGCGGATGATCAGGGTGAAACCCGACAATCCCCCGTCGGCCAGCTTGTTGGGAATCGACACCATGTCCACGCTGAAGGCGTAGATGGCCGAGCCCAGGGCAATCATCAGGATATCGATCGTGTCACTAGTGGTCCATTTGAATTTTGGCTTGTTCATTTCGATACTCCTTTCTTATTTCTTAAATTATTCCCCATACGTAATCAATTTTAGCAAAAAACAGTCGAGGTGGAGAAGAAGATGACTAATATTCGTATAACGGAAGTTTTTACCCAGGCCATGCCGGTCCTGGAAAAGTTGGAAGAAGCAGGCTTTGAAGCTTACTTCGTCGGCGGCTGCGTCCGCGACCTGCTCTTAGAGCGGCCGATTCATGACGTGGATATCGCGACCAGTGCCTACCCGGAAGAAGTCAAGGAGACTTTTGCCAAAAGTATCGACACTGGCATCCAGCACGGGACAGTGACCGTCCTTTATGGGGGATCCAGCTACGAAATCACGACTTTCAGAACGGAATCCGGCTACCAGGACTTCCGCCGGCCAGACAAGGTCACCTTCGTGCAGAACCTGGACGAGGACTTAAAGCGGCGGGACTTTACTATCAATGCCCTGGCCATGAACCGGCAAGGGGAGATCATTGACCTTTTTGACGGTTTAGGCGACTTGAAGCGGCGGGTGATCAAAGCTGTTGGCGTGGCTGAAGACCGCTTTCATGAGGATGCCTTGCGGATGATGCGGGCAGTCCGCTTCATGAGCCAGCTCTCTTTCAGCCTGGAAGAAAAGACCAGGCAGGCTATTATCGACAACCACGAGCTTTTAAGCAAGATTTCCGTGGAAAGAATCAGGGAAGAATTTGTCAAGCTGGCCCTGGGCAAGAACAGCCGGCAGGCTTTTAAGGACTTTTTGGCCACCGGCTTAAGCGAGGAATGCCCGGGTCTGGCCGGGAAAAAGGACCAGCTCTCTGTCTTCACTGACCTTAAGGCTGGTCCGGATGACGAAGCAGTCTTTTGGAGCTTGATCGCCGTTTTAATCAACCTGCCGGCTGACAAGATTTCGCCTTTCATGCGGGCCTGGAAGAACTCCAATGCAATGAACCAGCAAGTCAGACAGATCGTGGCCGCCTTTGACCTCTTGAGCCGGGGGGAAGAGAGCGATTTTGACCTCTTTGAAATCGGCCAGGAGAACCTGGAGGCGGCTTTAAAGCTAGCGGGGCTTTTGGGCCAGCCTCTATCCAGCCAGATCCTGTTAGACCGCTATAACCGTCTGCCAATCAAGGCGGCAGGGGAGCTGGCCATTGACGGCCAGTGGCTGATTAAGCAGGGGATTAAGCCTTCACCGGAACTGGGCCAGCTTTTGCGCAAAGCCCTTGAGGGCGTGGTCAGCGGCCAGGTAGAGAATAGCCAGGCGGCAATCGCGGAATTTTTGGCAATCTAAAAGGCGCTGGTCACCAGCGCCTTTTTTATACATAAAATAAAACTGAAAAGAAAATCAAGATGGAGCCCAGCAAAACGAAGAAGTGCCAGATGACGTGGCTATATGGCAGGCCCCGCATAGAGAAGAAGAGGCAGCCGAAGGTGTAGGCAATCCCGCCTGAGACTAAAAGCCAGAAGCCGGTCGGCCCCAGGCTGAAATAAAGCTGGCTGCCGGCCAGGATCACCATCCAGCCCATGGCGATATAAAGGATGGTGTCGCCGATAACGTGTTTGCCCTGGTTGAAGATATAATAGAGGATCCCAAAGACCGTCAGGGCCCAGATGATGCCGAACATGACCCAGCCTTTAGCCCCGCCGATCGTGACCAGGGTATAAGGGGTATAAGAGCCGGCAATCGCGATAAAGATTGAAGAGTGGTCGAAGATCTGGAAGACCTTGTTCGCCTTGGTAAAGACCAGGCTGTGGTAGAGGGTCGAGAAGAGGTAAAGCAGGATCATGCAAGCCCCGTAGATGGCAAAAGTTGTCACTCTGAGGGCGCTGTGGCTGTGGGCGGCCCGGACCACCAAAATAACCAGGCCGGCGATTGAGAGGCCGAAGCCGATCCCGTGCACGACGGATGAGAGAACATTGTCAATGATATAGTAAGATTTGGGCCGGTCTTTGACCGGCTGCCAAGGATTGAAAGCCATATAAAGTCCCTTTCAGTTTTGATCAATTAATTATAATTTTTAGCCGAAAATTTGCTATACTAAAGTCTGTATTAAGTCTAATTCTATCACAACTGAGAAGCTGATAGGATGATTTGGAAATTGAGGTCAGTTAAATTGTCTAAGATCAAGATCATGACGGATTCCTCAGTACAGCTGAGTCCGAAAGAAATTGAAAAATACGGTATTACGGTGGTGCCCCTGTCGCTGACAATCGACGGACATACCTACACGGATGGCGTTGACATTACCCGGGCCAACTTTATCCAAAAGATGGATGAGGCAGAGAAGCTGCCCAAGACCAGCCAGCCCCCGGTCGGCCTGTTCGTGGAGAGAATGGAGGAACTGACGGCTGACGGCAGTGAAGTCCTGGGGATTTTCATGGCCAAGACCCTGTCGGGGACGGTTGATTCCGCCCGCCAGGCCGCTGAAATGGTAGCCGGCAAGATCACGGTCATCGACTGCGGCTATACTGACCGCTCTCAAGGCTACTACTGCATTGAGGCGGCCAAGGACGCGGAAGCGGGCAAGGAAATGGATGAAATCCTGGCTCACCTGGACCAGATCGGCAAGAATATGTACCTGGAAATGATGGTGCCCAACCTGCAGAACATTTTAGCCGGCGGCCGTTTGGGCAAGTGGGCCGGCCGGGTGGTTTCAGCTTTGAACTTCCACGTCGGCCTAACCATGAAAGAGGGCAGCTTGAATGTCCCTTACCGGGGCCGGGGGAAGAAATTCATCAAGAAGTTTGACGACATGCTTGTCGACCAGTTGAAAGAACTGGGCGACAAGGTCAAGTATGTCGGCATCTCCTATGTCGACACCAGAGACAAGATGGAAGAGCTCGCCCAGCGCTTCAAGGAGGTCAACCCGGACCTGGAGATCCTGGTCCAGGAAACCAGCCCGATCATCATCACCCACGCCGGCCATGGGGCCTACGCGGTCATGTTTTATACGGAGTAATATATGGTCTACCGACAAAGTTTTTACCAGTTTTTGATGACTTTGCGCGATCCGGATTCAAATGGCGACCTGGCCCAGTTTGCCAACAACGCCCAGTTTGATTCTACCTTTCCCAGACAGGAACAGGACCGGACCAGGCTGTCAGAATATCTGGAGGAAAATGCCGCTTACCTACCCAGCATGACGATTTTTGACGATGCTTACCAGGCTTATGAAGAGAAAATGCAGTACTAGGATAATTTTTAGGATTCAGTGACAAGCACGAAAGGGAGCCCCGGCTTCCTTTTCTGCTGTTTTTGGGAGGAAAAATGACTAAAATTCAATGGTATCCAGGCCACATGAACAAGGCTAGGAATCAGCTGGAAGAAAAATTAAACTTAATTGACGTTGTTATTGAAGTTTTGGACGCCCGGATTCCCAGCGCTTCCAGAAACCCGATGATCAGTGAACTGGTCGGCGACAAGCCCCACCTGATCGTTTTAAACAAGACCGACCTGGCTGACCCGGTGATGACCAAGCTCTGGCAAAAGAAATTGCAGGGCCCGCGCACCTTGGTCATGGCTATGGATGCCCAGCACAACACTAATATGCAGGCCTTGATCACCTTGATCAAGAAGGCAGCCAGCGAAAAGGTCAAGAAGCTGGAAGAGAGAGGGGCCTCCAACCCGATCATCCGCATCTGCCTAGTTGGCGTGCCTAACTGCGGCAAGTCCACTATCATCAACCGCCTGGTTGGCCGCAATGTCACCATGACCGGGGACCGGCCGGGGGTAACCAAGGGCCAGGCCTGGCTGAAGACCCCATATGGCATCCAGATCCTGGACACGCCGGGGATTCTCTGGCCAAAGTTTGAAGACCAGGACGTAGGCTACAAGCTGGCTGCTTTTGGGGCCATCAAGGACACAATTTTCCACGCTGACGACGTTGCCCTTTTTGTCATCCGGCAGCTGCGGCAGTACTACCCGGCTTATCTGGCCAAGTTCGCCAACTGCACTAAGGACAAGCTGGAAAATATCGGCGACACTGACCTGCTTTTGGCCATGACTCAAAACAACGGGATGCGGGACGACTATGACCGTTTCTCCCTCTTCATGCTGCAGCGGTTAAGAAAGGGCAAGCTGGGCAGGATCAGCCTGGACCGGCCAAGCGCGAATAATGAAAATTAATGAAATTAAAGACCTGCTGCAAGCGGATTCTATCGACCCAGCTATTCTGGCGGAATTAGCCAAAGACGACCGCAAGGGGGTCCAGAAGCTGCTGGTCAGCTACCAGCGCCGGCAGGAAAAGCTGGCTAAGCAAAAGGAAGAATTCTTGGGCCGCTTCAGTTACGAGAAGGATTTTTGGGCTAAAGGGCAGCTCGTAGCCGGAGTCGATGAAGTCGGCCGGGGTCCTTTGGCTGGCCCGGTTGTAGCGGCTGCCGTCATTTTGCCGGAAGATTTTTCCTTACTGGAAGTCAACGACTCAAAGAAACTGAGTCCGCAAAAGCGCCTGGCCCTGTATCCCAAGATCCTGCAAGAGGCTGTTGCTGTCGGCGTCGGGGTCATGGACAACAAAGTGATTGACCAGATCAATATTTACGAGGCTGACCGCCTGGCCATGAAGCAGGCCGTGGAAGCTTTGAGCACCAGGCCAGATGCTTTGCTGGTCGATGCCATGAACGTGCCGGTGGACTTGCCCCAGCTAGAATTGATCAAGGGGGATGCTAAGTCTAACTCGATTGCCGCGGCCTCGATTGTGGCCAAGGTTTTCAGAGACTCTTTGATGGACGATTACGCCCGTCTTTATCCAGACTATGCCTTTGACCATAATGCCGGCTATGGAACCAAGGACCACCTGGAAGCATTAAGAAAATACGGCCCAACGCCGATTCACCGCCTGACCTTCAGTCCGGTGAGCGAGATGGTTGGACTTAAAAAGGCTGACTAGATCGGTCTTTTTCTTTTTGGTCAAAAAAGAAAAATTTTGAGAAAAAGGAAAATTCCCGCTTTTTGGCGTAATAGTAAGTGGAGGGAAAAAATGAATAAAACCGAATTCTTACTGCGCCTGAAGCTGCAGAAGGGCCTCAGCTATCTCAAAATATTGCAGGTCATGCAGCAGATGCCCCCGGATGAGGACGTAGACCATGAATGGCTGAACTGCCTGGAACTGCCTGATGAAATCCTCTACCGGGTGGAGCGGGCCTTTTTAAGTGACCGCTACGAAAGTGCCATTGAAAACTTGCAAAGGAATTTCAAAATAATTAGTTTCTTTGACGATGCTTATCCAGTACGGTTAAGAGAAATTTATCGGCCGCCGATTTTGCTTTTTGCCAAGGGGGACTTGTCCCTTTTGGAAAAAGAGGTGACGGTGATCGTGGGGTCAAGAACGCCAAGTCAATATTCCGGCAAGGTGATTGAGAACCTCATGCCGGTTTTGCTAAAGAAAAAACAGGTGATCGCCAGTGGCCTGGCTAAGGGCGTTGATGCCCTGGCCCACCAGAATGCCTTGAATTTTGGCGGCAAGACCATCGCGGTTGTGGCTAATGGCCTGAACTATTTTTACCCCCGGGAAAATACGCTCTTGCAGCAGCAAATTGCCGCCCGGGGTCTCCTACTTAGCGAATACCTGCCCGACACGCCGCCAAGGCCCTTCCGCTTTCCAGAGCGCAACCGGATTTTGGCCGGGATTTGCAAGAACGTGATCGTGACTGAAGCCAAAGCCCATTCCGGTTCGTTGATTACGGCCAATTTGGCCCTGCAGGAAAACCGAAACGTATTTGCCGTCCCGGGTGCAATCACCAGCCCCTTGTCGGCCGGCACCAACCAGCTGATTTCAGCCGGGGCAACCCCGGTTATCGACAAGGAAATTGACCTGTGAAAGATTAAATTCTTGCAAAAAATGCCTGTCTGCTCCGAATTCAAAAACATATCCAATGCTATT
>NZ_KV793117.1:0-25232 GCF_001808415.1 Lactobacillus sp. HMSC08B12
CACTCGTATTTTTCTGGCGAAGAATTTTGTCAAGTCGCTTGAGATCGTCATCGGACAATTTGACAATGTGTTTTTTAGAAGTAGGTGTCATGGTTGATAAACCTCCATAGCTAATTGATAGATATACTACAGAGATTGTACCAGAATTGCACACCACTTCCAAAATATCATCATGACGCTACACTAGCTCATCCCATTAGCTTGCCGGCAGGGGATGAGCTTTTTTTGTGTCTATTTCAGTCGGTCTAAGACGCCCTGGCGAAACTTTAAACAAGCGGTTGTAACTTCATCCACACCCACAACGTGCATAGCTGCAGTATATAGCGAGATGTCTTCAAATATCTTAGTCAATACTGACTCTTCAATTTCATGAGACATTGTATAGCCGAAATCACTATCAAATTCATAGTAAACAAACCGATCGTTTATAGGCTCATAGTAGACGTCTGTTTTACCGTACGAAAATAGTTTAATTCCGTAGTTCTCACTTTTTGTGAGTACAGATGCTCCGTCTTGACTAAAAAAGATGAAATCATCGTCAAATACCATCTTTGATAGGTCGCTGGAATTAGCAGTGGCGGTAGTTTTAACTTTGGCCACTAGTTCAGCTGCTCTAGATTGAATGGCTTCATTGATGGGTTTAACTGCTAACTCGTAAGTTTCATATGACATGGTTATACCTCGGGTGGTTTATAGATTAAGTATTTGTGCTTTTTTAGTGTCGAATTCGTCCTGTGTAATCGCTCCAGTGTCTAATAGGTCTTTTAATTTTGCCAGCTGGGAATTAGTTGTATTTTAGCATGATCTAAAAGAGTTGTATTTTAGCATGATCTAAAAGAACAGAAGTTTTCCAAACAAAAAGCATCCCTGCCCTGTACATTGCTGTGCGGCGGGATGCTCTCATCAGAAATGACACCTTGGTAATCCGTTTAATTGTAATCTATTTCTAATGCTTTAGCAAGCCCAAACAAAAACAGCATCCCCTGCCCCACAGATTTCTCCATGGGAGGGATGCTGTAAAAATGTTCTAATTATTAGGAGGAAAAAGTGATAACAATATAATTTCTTGCGTATCTCCAGACAAAAAAGAAGACCGGAAAGAGAATGGGGTCTCTTTCCGGTCTTGTATATTAAATTACTTAAATTTCTTCACCCAGGTAGGCGGCAACTTGATTAACGTCCTTGTCCCCTCTGCCTGACAGGTTGACCATGACAATTTGGTCGGGATCCATTTCCGGTACCATCTTGATGGCTTGCGCCAAGGCGTGAGAGCTTTCCAAGGCTGGGATGATACCCTCAGTCTCAGACAGGAGCTTGAAGGCGGCAACTGCTTCATCGTCAGTTATTGGGTAGTATTCTGCCCGGCCGCTATCCTTAAGGAAGGAGTGAACTGGCCCGATGCCCGGGTAGTCCAGACCAGCTGAGATTGAGTAAGCTGGCAAGATATTGCCTTCATCATCTTGCAAAACGTAGCTCTTCATCCCGTCATTGATACCGACCTTGCCATTGGTCAAGGTTGCGGCGTTTTCCGGAGTGTCAGCCCCCTTGCCGGCCCCTTCTGCCCCGATCAAGCGGACTTCCTTGTCCGGTATGAATTCACCGAAGGCCCCGATAGCGTTGGAGCCGCCCCCTACGCAGGCAATGACGGCATCTGGCAGGCGGCCAACCTGGTCCAGGAATTGTTGTCTTGCTTCCTTACTGATGACTCTTTGGAAACGTTCGACCATTTGCGGGTATGGGTATGGACCAACGGCTGAACCGACCAGGTAGAAGGTAGTGTCCAGGTTTTGGGCCAAGTCTTGGAAGGCTGCGGCAACGGCATCTTCCAGGACTTGGGTGCCGGCAGTGATGGCCTTGACTTCGGCCCCCATGAGGCGCATCCGGAAGACGTTCAATCTTTGCCGCTCACAGTCTTTAGCCCCCATGTAGATAGTGCATTTCATCCCGAAGCGGGCAGCTACAGCTGCAGTGGCAACACCGTGCTGGCCAGCACCAGTTTCAGCGATGATCCGCTTTTTGCCAAGACGCTTGGCGATTAGGACTTGGCCTAAGGCGTTATTGATCTTGTGGGCACCCAGGTGGTTGAGGTCTTCACGCTTAAGGTAAACCTTGGCCCCACCCAGGCGTTTGGTCAATGATTCAGCGAAGTAAAGCGGAGTTGACCGGCCAGAGTAATCGCGCAGCAGCTGGTCAAGTTCGGCGTTAAAGTCCGGATCATCCTTCACCTTTTCAAATTCTTCCGCGATTTCATCAAGTGCTGCCTGGATTTCAGCTGGCACGTACTGGCCACCAAATTCGCCGTAAAACATTTCCTTCTTTTCTGCAGTTGCTTCAGTCATGATAGTTCTCCTTGTTTGATAGTTTATTTTTTAATTTATTTCTAATTCTGCTATGTGGGAGCCTATACATGTATATCTAACTTTGAGTACAAAAAAAGACTATCTGACCAACTATGCCAAACAGTCCTTTGATTTCTTCAGAAACGATTGTCCTGGCATAGACTCCCTAGATTATTGCAATCAGTGAGTCTACACCATTTAACATGCAGCCTCACTTAGTCACGCCAGTCTTGCCAAAGTTTACCTACAGTCATTTTAATCGTTCCTTTCCAAATTTGTCTTTTCTTTTGAAGTTGATTACATTTTAAGCTTCTCCCCAGATAATTGCAAGAGCTTTTTCAAAAAAATTACTCAGCCAGGTCCTGCCGGTTCCACCGCTTCTGCTCAGCCCGGACCACCCGCTGAATCGCCCTAATTAGCGGGGTAAAATAAGGCCGGTCCGCAAATTCCCGCCGGTAACCCACGCTATAGTTAAACTGCAGGGGAACCTCCAGGCGAATATATTGGAAGTCCGGGCTGTCTGGATCGTAAAGGAAGTTAGGGACAATTGCGAGTGACTGGCTGCTTGCCACATAAATTAGCAGATTTGACATTTCTGCCATTTCAACCAGTTCCACTTGCGGATAATCCTGCTCTAAAATCATTTTCAACTGACTGATCGCTGGTATCTGCTCCACCCCCTGCCAAAGGACCAGCCGCTGGCCAGCCAGCTGCGGCAGGGTCAGGCGGTTAAACTTATTCAAGTCACTTTCTTTAGGAACAATCACTGAAAAGCCGCCGCTAAAGAGTGGGGTGTAGGCCAATTCCCGGTGACTTTTGAACAGGTCTTCTTGGAAAAAGAGCAGGTCAACCTCCTTATTGTCCACTGCATTGTCCACTGCCTTAGTCACTGCCTTGCTGCTGGGATTAAGGTTCTGCAGTTTTAACTGGAAGCCCTGCTTATTTAAATACGTGATCAGCTTTGGCAAAAATGCCCGCTCAAAGGGCACGTTGGTGTAACCAATCGTCAGCGGATCAGCCAGGTGTTCTTGAATACTCATCTGGCTGATGGCAGACGAGATAATCTGGTCGGCCGCGCAGACCTTTTGCCAGAAAAAGCGGCCATTAGCGGTCAGGCTTACCCGCCCTTTCTCCCGCTCAACCAGCTGTACCCCCAGTTCCGCTTCCAGTTTCTGAATATTTTTAGTGACCGTCGGCTGGGACATAAAGAGCTCCTCAGCCGTCCGCGTGTAGTTAAGGGTCTTACCCAGTGAGATAAAGCATTTGATTTGTGTAGTGTTCATAGGCCATTCCAATCTGTTATAGCCCTTATTCTAACTCTTTTTAGCCGCCAGGCAAAGGCAGCGTTACCATAATAAGTAACAGGAGGAATTTCATCATGACAGAAAAAGCGATCTATGACGTAATCGTTGTTGGTGCAAGTAACGCCGGGGCAATGGCTGCAGCGGCTGCCCGGGAAAAAGGAGCTAAAGTTTTAGTTATCGACAAGAGTAGCGATACTACTTATCTTTTCCGCAATACCGTTGCTTCAATCGGCTCAAAAGCACAAAAAGCTGCCGGTGTTAACATTGACAAACAGGAACTGGTCAACTATATCATGTAATTCAACCAGGACAACTCCGACCAGCGGCTCCTTAACGTTTGGGCTGAAAACAGTGCTGAAGCAGTTGACTGGCTGGATGATAACGTTTTGCGCCCGCACGGGGCTTACATGAAGGCCACTGCTGACGCCTACTATGAAACACCAATGAACCGGGCCTTCCCAAGCGGCAATGAAGTTACCAATGCTGAAGGAACCATGTGGGCCATGGGCTGGGGCAAGTGGTTCCTTGAAAAACTGGCAGACATGGGCTGCGAGCTCCGCTGGCACACGGCTTTGGAGCACTTAACGGTCGAAAATGGAGCTGTAACTGGGGTCAAGGTCCGCAAGGTCGAAACTGATGAGGTTTACGAAATCAAGGCAACTAAGGGGGTCATCCTCTGCACCGGGGGTTATGGCGCAAATCTGGCACTGATGGAAAAGTGGAACCTAAGCGGGCTGAAGACGACTGTATACGAAGACGGTCCACGTGACGATGGTTCAGGGATTGTGGCCGGACTTGAAGTAGGGGCAGCTAAAGATGAACTGCCAGCTTCGATCGTCTTCAACCGCGGCAGCGTCCCAGTCGGCACCAACGCCAAGAATTTTTACAAGATCGGCCTTAGCACCGTCGGCAAGCCGGGTTACCTCTGGCTGGGAAGTTATCCTTTCCTGCGGGTCAACCTCAGAGGTGAACGTTTCTATAACGAAAGCTCACCATATCAATTCGCGATGAATGCTGCCCTGCGGCAGCCAGGTTACCTGCAGGCAATGATCTGGAATGAAGAAAGCATGACAGACGAAAAGCTGGCGCAAGTGCACACCCTAGGTTGCTCCCGCTTTGAATGGCCGGGGATTTTTGACGGTCCACTGGCCAGAAATGAAGTTCAAAGCAACTTGGAAACTGGTCTGGTGCAAAAGGCTGATACGATTGAAGAACTTGCAGAAAAGCTACAGCTTCCGGTTGCTATCTTGAAGGCGACAGTTGAACGCTACAATGAGCTCTGCCACGCCGGTAAGGACGAAGACTTCGGCAAGGAAGCCTACCGCATGATCGCGATTGACCAAGGGCCATACTATGGTGCCTTCGTCGGCGGCCGCATGCTGGCAACGCTGGACGGGCTGAGAGTCAACACCAAGATGGAAGTTGAACGTGAAGACGGCAGTGTCATCCCTGGCCTTTACGCGGCTGGCAACTGTGCCGGCGGCTTCTTCTTTGGATCATACCCGGACCATGTACCTGGTCTGACCGCCAGCCACGCCGACACTTTAGGCCGCTTGGCCGGTAAGTTTGCCGCTGAAAATTAACTACTACTCTGATTTAAGCATCCCCGCGGGGATGCTTTTTTCGTCAATTGGCAACTATAATTTGATCCCTCTGGCAAGTACTTCTAATTACGATTATAATAATCATGATTAGACTAAATACGATTAGAGGAATTTCGTAGCCATCAAGAAGATTGATAAGTCCTTACGAAAGAACTACAAAATCACGAGTAACTTATAATAAAAGCAATTTTATCTCATTCAGATATGATCAAGATTTGAGCCTGTTGGAAGCGGCACTTTTTTAATCGGCAGTTGGCCCTACTCTCTTAAGGGTGGCAATGTATATCCACGGATTGCCGCGGCATACAACAGAAAGTACTTCACCCTTCCTTCCCGGTACAAGTAAACTGTAAAAACAAAGATCGTCATTCCACCCATGTGGTCTGACGATCTTTTTGTATATTCTGATTTAGTCCCCGTAGACTTCTTCAATCAAAGGGAAAGTACTCCACGCCTTAGGCCAGCCGCAGTAGAAGGCCAGCTGAGTAACAATCTCCACTGCTTCTTCCTTGGTGATCCCATGCTTTTTGCCCAGCTCCAAGTGGGCCTTCAATTGCGGGTACAAGCCTGCGGAAAACAGCGCCGCAATAGTAATCATGCTCCGGTCTCTCGCCGACAATTTGTCTTCTCTTGACCAAACTTCCCCAAACAAAACGTCATCGTTCAGCTCCGCGAACTTCGGCGCCAACTTGCCCAAGCGATCGCGGCCTACAGTTTGTTTTTCTGCCATTTTTATCGCCCAATGCCCTTTTTTAAAAAATTACTTGTCTGCCACGACCAGCAATGACTTAATTGCTTGCCGTTGATCCATCGCTTCATATGCGTCTTGCACATGATCAAGGTCAAAACTCTTAGTGAAGACCTTACCTGGGTGGATTTCGCCCTTCAAAACAGCGCCCAGCAAGACTTCCTGGTCGTAAGTAGTGACGTTAGCGGTCCCGCCGCGCCAGCCGACATTCTTCCAGAAGAACTTGTTTGTTTCAGGTTCCTTTTGCGGAACCCCTACCCGGCCGACAACCGCACCAGCACGGGCGATCTGACCAGCCTGATCGATAGAGCTGCTTGCCCCAACGCATTCCAAAACAGCATCAGCGCCGTAGCCGTCAGTCAGTTCCAAAACCTTCTTTACCGCGTCTTCACCACGTTCACTGACGATGTCAGTTGCACCGAATTCCTTGCCCAAGGCTGCCCGGTCTTCGTGGTGGCTAAGCAGAATGATCTTTTCAGCACCGAGCAATTTGGCTGCGATAACCCCGCACAAACCAACCGCGCCGTCACCGATAACTGCTACTGCATCCCCCGGCTTAACTTCCGCGCTAGCCGCAGCATGGTAGCCAGTTGCCATAACGTCTGACAAAGTCAACAGGTCATTCAATTGCTCTTCAGTGTAGTCGCTTGGCTGGCCAGGGATTTTTACCAAGGCGCTGGCATTCTTAAAACGCAGCTTTTCAGATTGGTAACCCTTGTTGCCGCCAACTTCCACGTTTGGACAGTTGCCGTCAAAACCAGCCTTGCAGATCTTACACTTCATGCAGCCGTGGGTAACCGGAGCGATGACGAAATCGCCGACCTTGACATTGTCAACCTTGTCACCGACTGCTTCTACGACACCGATGGCTTCGTGGCCAACTGTGCCTTGAGGCCGGTCAGAAATGCCTCTGAACCACCACAGGTCTGACCCGCAGACGCAAGCTCTAATTATGCGGATAACCGCGTCGGTGTCTTGTTCAAGTGTTGCATCTTCAACTTCCCGGGCTTCAACCAGGCCTTTTTTAACGAAATATGCTGCTTTCATTTTTTCTCGCTTTCTGTGTAAAAATCCGCTAACGTTCTTTAATAATTATTGTAGCCTTTAGCTATAATTTTGGCGAATACTTAGCTTGTATATTGGTATACGTGAAATCTATAGTCCCTTTGATCGCAAAACCGCATCCCATGAGCTGGATGCGGTTTGTTAGTATGGAGTTTGATTAAACTACAGATTAGTTGCTTTCCTTGGTTCCGATGACGGCGTGATACTTTTTGTTGAGCCATTTTCCCCGCCTGTAACTATCGTAGTCCCCTTTGGCAGATTAGGTTCATACTTCTGAATCGTTTTATAAGGCGTAACTTTGTATTCAACTTCCGACTTAGTACCAACAGAAACTACTTGATCAATCTTTCTTTGGATCTCATCTACCGTGAGACCATAGGTAGGTCTGATAGTGGAATTCGAGAATATGCACCGCTTTTCTTATCTTCCGGGTGAGGTTCAATTGTTATGGACTTCCTGTCCGGCCCATAGACCCAATACATTCGCATTGCTCCACTAGTTTTTAGTTCGAGTCCTATACAAATCATCAAGGAAACTAAAGAAAGTTTGATGATCCATGGGTATAATTTAGCTACTGTGTAGCTGAATTGATATAATATTGAATAATATCAAAAGAATACCGAAAGGAACACATCATGAAGATCGCAGTAATGGGTTACAGTGGCTCTGGAAAATCAACTCTATCCCGCAAGTTAGGTGAATTGTACCAAGTTCCCGTTCTTCACTTGGATAGCGTCCAATTTTTGCCAAACTGGAAAACGAGATCAACGGAAGAACAAGGCAAGATCGTCCAAACTTTTCTTAACGATAATCCTAGCGGCTGGGTCATCGATGGAAACTACAACAAACTCAGCTATGAACGCAGAATCATTGAAGCGGACATCATTATCCAACTCTTATTCAGTAGAAAAGACTGCCTGCTTCGCTGCATCAACCGCTATCGTACCTACAAAGGGAAGACCCGGCCTGATATGGCAGTAGGCTGCGATGAAAAATTGGATTTTGACTTCATCAAGTGGATTCTTTGGGATGGCCGATCAAAAAATATCCAAGACCGATATGTCCGAGTCCAGAACGAATATCCCAGCAAAGTGGTCGTTCTCTGTAATCAGCAGCAACTTAACGGATATCTGCAAAATCTAAATGACTAGCAACAAATGAACTTATTCAGCATCCAGTCCTATTGCGGCTTCTGCTTGACTCTTATCGAGATTCATAGACTGCATCAGATAGTCAACTGCATGCTGATTTTGCTCTGCCTTTGCTCTGGCAATTCTCTTTACTATATGTTGGGTAAATACTTCATTCATGCTTGTGCTGCCATTTGGATCTTCATTAGTGAGTTCTTCAATGACTTCTTGGAGGTCATCCCCTCCGCCCATGGTCATGATTGAATCCAAAACAGAAATCATTTCTTCATTGTGCAATTTCTTATCGCTAAATTTATCGTCTGTTTCCTTTAATTGCCCTAAATCAGCAATTACCTGTTTGCATCTTTCTACCGAAGCTGGCGTGTATCCTAATGCCTTCATTGCTTCTTCTTCAGACAAATTCTTCGATTCCATCAAAGCCTGGAGCAAATGCAGCTTATTCCTTGCTCGAGCAACGTCAACCCGTACTTTATAGTAAAGTCGTTAACCAGCTCATCTTCTTTAGTCGTCTTGTCAACAATCTCATACAGTTCATCCAAACTGTCCATCAAAATCATCATTTCTCCTTCTTCCTACCCAAGCAGTTGTTCGATTACTTCCAGCGTCTCTTGATACAGATCGTTGTAACTCAAAATCCCGCTCTGCAGCATATCTGCCAAAACGGTAATCTGTACCGAGGCCATGTGCGCATAATCGTCATCTTCAAAGATCGGAAACTCTTCTTCCATGAGCTTCTTCATTCTGGCAAAAGCATACGTCGCCAAAACAACTGGATCCATGTCACGAGGAAACTTGCTTATTTCCATTTCAAACTCTCTTGCCGCAAACTCTTCTTCACTCATATTATTCGCAGCTAAAAGTTCCTGCAATTACCCTGGTGCAAGCCGCCCATGCTCTGTCATGTTTACCATGATCGTTGTCAAAGCCATCCCTAACTGCGTCCCCTCTTGCTCAGTAAGGCTCAGATTGTTCTTCTCCATCAATTCCAGGCTAAAGATAAACGCAAGCTTGGCCAATGCTTCATTCTTGTCACCATCGTCAACCTCCTTAAGCCCCGCGTCCAATTCGACTCTGGCAATTTCTTCTTCTGACTTCATCGTTTTACCCCCTAAAATTTCCTAGCGTCATCTGATACATGCACTGTATATAAGGTAGCAACTTCACTTAATTTCTCCCGGCTACAGCAGCTGGGAGACTTTTCTCCTTGTTTCCGTTAGCCAGTTTAACCCAGCAACTTTGCCCGGCAGCGGCCTGCGCATTGCCAAATACATCATTCCGCCTCTTTCTTTGAAAAGGCTGGAAAATGACTCACTGACTTCTTGCGTTCTGACAACATACAATCGGCGCTCAGTCTGAATTTTAACGACCCGTTTCACATACTGCCGCCTTCTCTCTTCCATTGTCGTCACCGACCCTTTAGGATAAAGTAACTCAAGCAGATTCAAGGCATCCTCGTACTTGCGCCGGTCAAGCCGTTGATTCCGCTCGAACTTGACCAATTTTGTACTCAAGTCTTGACTGTATGGCATCAGCTTTCTCAAAGGCTCGATAAACAAGGGATTCTTACAAAAATTACTAATTTTGTCATATGTCGTGCCCCGTCCGATCTCTTGCATGAAAGCTTGAAGTTCTTCTTCCTGCTCCCTTGACAGCAGCTCCTCTGGCGTTTTTTCTTTCAGACCTTTGAGATTACAGAGCTGCAAGCTCAGATTCTCGGGCTTTGCGGTTTTATAGGTAGCCGGACTCCTCTTTATCATATCCAGCATTCTCTGGGCGTATTTTTCTTCTTGGTATTTAGACGCTTGCCAAAGGTTGACAGTATATCTTTCAGAACAGTTCCTCGCGAAATACAAACCTGTTTCTTTATCGACGATTACGTATCCTCGCTCATCCATTTTCTTCACCCAGTTTCTCCCCATCCACTTGCCTGTTTGGCCCAAAATTATCGCATATCCTGCTATT
Organism: Lactobacillus sp. HMSC08B12; assembly: GCF_001808415.1. NCBI lineage: Bacteria > Bacillati > Bacillota > Bacilli > Lactobacillales > Lactobacillaceae > Lactobacillus > Lactobacillus sp. HMSC08B12. The sequence goes on from NZ_KV793117.1 coordinate 10,174, forward strand.
TTTTAAAAATTTTTCCTGGGCTTGGTCTTCCAGGTGGCTATCACTTGCCTCCTGTTCCTCATCCCTAAACCGTACTCACGTTCTGTTTCTGCCCTTATTCTACCGCCGCATTTTCCCGAACGCCAGTTTCTTTTTCCAAAAAAATAAAACTCTAGACAGAAATATGTCTAGAGTTAAGTGAGCTAAAACTTTCTTTGTCCGTGTTGGTAAACCTGCTTATCGCTTTGACCAACCGCTGCCACATCTTGCAGTGGATTGTCCTTCAATACCAGGAAGTCGGCATACTTACCCACCTCAAGTGAGCCGTATTTCTGGTCGATCTTCAGCAGTTCAGCACTGCCCAGGCCAGCGGCCCGCAAAGCTTGATAGTTGCTTGCCCCGGCTCTGGTAAGTTCTACCAGTTCCCTCCAAGTCTGATTCAATGGGTTGGCTGGAGTACCTGCATCAGTCCCCAAAGCCAATTTCACCCCAGCCTTGATCGCCCGGCCTACATGAGTGTAAAAGTCATCCAAAGCATTCCGCATCTTTTGAATTGAGAACAGAGTCAAATCCGGCGCGTCATCTGGCAGATTGGCCACTTGGTAACCAGCAATCAAAGTTGGTGAAAGGAAGATCCCCTTCTCCTTCATGGTCTCAATGTCTTCGTCAGTCACGTAGAAGCCGTGTTCTACTGAATCAACGCCAGCTTCAACACAATAGTGAATCCCTTGCGCTCCTTGAGCATGGGCACAAATCGTCATGTGCTTGGAATGGGCTTCCTCAACTGCCGTCTTGATTTCTTCAAAAGTCAATTCCGTATCATCAACTTGGTCAGTCGTTGACATGATCCCGCCAGTAGCCATCAACTTGATGTTTTCTGCCCCCAGCTTAAATTGCGTCCGGACCGCCTTGCGCATTTCATCTGGCCCATTAACCAGCCAGGATGACTCAAATTCGTTGTTTTCGCCATTTCTGGCATCTCCGTGACCGCCAATTACTGAAATTGCCCGGCCACATGGCATGATCCCCGGCCCTTCAAAAGGATGCTGCGCTCTTTCCCTCTTCAACTTGATGTCGACGTCAAAGCCAACCGCGCAGCTGCGCAGGTAAGTCACCCCGCCTTGCAGGCCTGACCGCAGATTCTCCAAAGCTGCCACGGTCGTGCTAGTTTCAGTTTCTGGATACGCCCGCTTAGCATAAGGATCCATCCCAATGTGAGTGTGGGCATTGATCAAACCTGACATTACATATTGGCCATCCAGATCTACCGTCTTGTCAGCGGCTTTTACCTCGCCTTGGCCGACTTCAGTGATTTTACCAGTCGCTTCATCAACGGTAAACCAGGCATTTTCCTTTACCTCATCTTCAGTCCCAACAAATAAATTACAGTTAACAAAAGTCGTCTTGGTCATAAGAAGTCTCTTCTTTCTATACTCTCTGCTGTTATTAATCGTTCAGTTTTTGAAAATCAATCTAGTCAACTGTTTATTTTTGATAAACGTAAGCGTGGGCAAACCAGTAAGAACCGCCGTTAAAGACAACGCCGTGAACCGTTGGCCGGACAAGCCAGGCCTGGCCCATGTGGTAAAGCGGAGTCAAAGCTTGCTGGTTGGTCAAAACTTCCTCTGCTTGCAAGAGGTAGCTGAGCCGCTTTGCGCCAGTCGCGGTTTGTGACTTGTTAACGGCTTGGTCAAAAGCCTTGCTTGACCACTTGCCGAAGTTGTAGCTCTGGCCCGTCAGCATGTATTTCAAGAAGTTGTAAGGATCCGGGAAGTCACCGGTCAAGCCGGTTAAAGTGACTTGGTATTGGCCGTTAAGCATCCGGCTGACCCGCGTGGTCTTTGGCAGATTTGATACTGAAACGTCAACTTTGTCACCAAAAGCGGCCTTAAAGCAGCTTTGCAAGTATTCAGTCGTTTGCTTGGAAGTATCGTCATCGTCGCCAGTCAAGGTGAAGCTGAGCTTCTTCATGCCCAGTTGCTTCAAGCCCTTTGCCAGGTATGCGGCAGCCTTCTTTTTGTCGTAAGTCATGTAGACATTGTTTGGGTTGCGCTTTTCAACGTAAGCCGCGAACTTTTGCCCGCTAGCTACTACTGTTGGCGCGGAGAATGTCTTGGCAACAGTGTTTTCGCCGCCAACCGTCTTTACCAAAGCTTGCCGGTTAACTGCCATTGAAAGGGCCCGTCTTACCCACACGTTTTGCAGGAACTTGTACTTAGATACGTTGTAAGTCAAGTATTGGGTGTTCCCTTGCCGGCGAACCGTGTAAGCGTTGTTGGTCTTCATAGCCTTGGCCGCCTGGCTGCTGAGCAGGGCCGCGTCGAGCTTACCGCTTTGATAAAGGTTGAGGTCTGTTGACTGCGTCTTTTGCACACTGTAGGAAACTGTCTGCAGCTTGACTGACTTCTTGTTCCAGTAGTAGGGATTCTTAACAAGTTTCCAACTCAAGTTTGAACCCGTCCAGCCAGTTTGCTTGAAAGCTCCATTGTAAACCATGTACTTAGAAGCCGTGCCATACTTTTTGCCGTATTTTTCAACAGCCTTCCGGTTTTGCGGGAAAAGTCCGCTGGCTACCAGATACTTCATGTATGGCAGCTTGTGTTCCAAACTGACAACCAGCTTGTACTTGCCAACAGCCTTGACCCCCAATGAACTTGGCTTTTTCTTGCCAGCCACTACTGCATCAGCATTCTTGATCCCGTCATACAGGTTCCCTTGCTGAGAAGCAGTCTTCGGATCCAGAGTCCGCTGCCAGGCATAGACAAAGTCAGCCGCGGTTACCTGGTCGCCATTTGACCAGCGCGCGTTCTTGCGCAAGTAGAAGGTCCAGGTCAAGCCGTCCTTTGACACTTTTGAGGACTTGGCAACGCCTGGAGTCAACTTGGAATTTGCGTCCAGGTTGTACAGGCCTTCCATAACATTGTTGAGTTCCTCCACGCCAGTGGTGTCGACTACCTTGGACGGATCCATCGTTTCGATCTCTGAGGTAGTCATCCAGTTGAGCTGAGACTTCAGCTTAGCCTTGGAAGCTGAGGATGAATCGCAGGCTGACAAAGCACCAGCAGTTAAAGTTAATGACGCTACGACTAATAATTTATGCAATTTGTTCATGATCTTCTTCTCTTTCTTTGTTGCTCTTACTTCTCGGTTTACGCGCGGAAAAAATATTTTACTTGCCCAAAAGGGCAATAATTCGCGCGGAAGCTGTTGCAATCAAAGAAATAGAATTTGCTCTCAAGATTGAACTAAATTTTGCCTTTACCTGTCATCTTTCGGATTCCTCTCTTTCATTTTCTTTTAAGATATTACCCATGTTACTAGATTTAGATTAATTTTCAAGACTTTTTTAAAAAAGTTTATTTTCTTTTTTACCAGACTCGGTTTAAAAGAAAAAGGCACCGAAGCACCTCATTATTTTATTATCTTATTTACTTTCACTCGTCGCGTAAGCAGTCTTGAAGTCGTTGGCGGAGCCAGTGAAGACCACCCCATGGACATTTGGTCTGATCATCCAGGCCTGGCTTAAGTGGAAGAGCGGAGTAATCCCCTGCTCTTTAGCCAGGATTTCCTCGGCCTTGGCCAGCTCCTGCAGCCGCTTTTTATCGCTGGAAGCACTGTTTGAAGCATCAACAATCTTGTCATAGGCAGAATTGTTCCAGGAGCCAAAGTTGTAAGTCTGGCCACTGTGCATGTACTTTAGGAATTCATAAGGGTCTGGCGCGTCAGTCGTTAGACTCATGAAGCAAAGCTGGTAAGTTCCATTCATTAAGTGGCTGATCCGGTTGGTCTTTGGCAGACTCTTCACGGAAACGTTAATCTTGTTGCCAAAAGCCGCGTTTAATGCACTCTGCAGGTACTCGACCGCCTTTTTGCTCATATCATCGTCATCACCCATGATCGTGAAGGAAATAGACTTTTTGCCCAGCTTCTTCAGAGCAGCGGCGAAGTATTTTTGCGCTTGCTTTTTTGAGTACTTACTGTATTTAGCCGCGTCAGTCTGGCTTACAACGTATTTAGCAAAGTTCTGCCCGCCAATTGCCATGCTGGCTGAGCTCATGGTCTGGGCAGTCTTATTGTAGCTGCCGACTGTATTGACCAGGGCCTGGCGGTTGATAGCGAGGGAAATTGCCCGCCGCAGATCAGCGTTCTTGAAGATAGCCACCTTCTTGATGTTGTAGTTCAGGTAGTAGGTGTTATCCAGGTCACGCACAGTATAGCCCGCGCTCTTTTTCAGCTGGCTAGCCGCGGAAGTGTCAAGCAGAGCCGCGTCGAGCTTTTTACTCTGATAGAGGTTGTAGTCCGTTGACGCCGTTTTCTCAACACTGTAGTTGACGGTCTGCAGCTTGACAGCTTGCTTGTCCCAGTAGTATTTGTTCTTGACCAGTTTCCAGGTCAGGTTTGAACCAGTCCAGCCTTTCTGAACAAAAGGTCCGTCGTAGTACTGATATTTCGAAGCCGTGCCATACTTTTTGCCGAACTTTTCAACGGCCGTCTTGCTGACCGGGTACATCCCGCTGGCAACGGTTGTCTTGAAATAAGGTACTGGGTGAACCAGCTCGACAACGAGCTTGTATTTGCCAACGGCTTCTACCCCTAGACTAGACGCGGACTTCTTGCCTTCAGTGATGGCGACCGCGTTCTTGATCACCTGGTACTCTGTCGTGTTTCCGGCACCAGTCTTTGGATTGACCGCCCTTTGCCAGGAATAGACAAAGTCTTGAGCTGTAACTTTTTCACCATTTGACCAGTAAGCATTCTTCAGAAGGGTAAACGTCCAAGTCAAACCATCTTTAGATACCGCTGCTGTTTTGGCGATGCCTGGCTTAACCTTGCCATTTTTCCTAAGGCGGAAAAGGCCTTCAAATGTATTGGTCTCTTGCTCCCCACTTGCCGTATCCACAGTAGTGTTGGGATCCATAGTTTCAATTTCTGACGTGGTCATCCAGCTGATCGACTTTTGGTAAGTCGCCTTGCTGCTGGCGCTGCTGCTTCCGCAGGCGCTAAGAGTAGCCGCAACGACACTAGTAATTACCATGGGAATATAGTTTTTCTTTTTCATGTGATTTGGTCCTTTTCTCTTGATTGATCTGTTGCTTTCTTTAAAAGTCGCAGCACAATCGATCGGTTGAAAAGACCCGCTTCACCATAAAGTGAACTATCTCAATTTTACTTTCATTATTAACTTCCATCCTTTACTTTTTGTTTTTGAGATAGTTTTATTATACTGAAGCAAGTCAAAATGTAAAGTTAGAATTTCATTTTCATCTCATTTTTTGTTAAAAAGTTCCTTTTTTTAAAATCCGGATAAAATGATTCCCTTTTCAGTAGAAAAAAGACTGACAAAATTAATTGCCAGTCTCTTTCGTCTATTCCAAGAGCTCTTCCTGCTCCATTTTTTCGATGATCTTGTTGAGCATTTCAGAAACATTGCCTTTTAAGCATCTTTTTATTTCACCAAATTCAGCTTTTTGTTAGCCGCAATGATTTTCTCCTTCAAGAATACGGCAAGAGGCTCATCCAGACTGTAGTCACCGCAAATCACATTAGTCAAGGACTTCATGTCACTTGATTCACCTTCCTCTTCTCCCTTGCCGCTAATGATGATCACAGGGCATTGGCCTGGCAAAATAAGATCTGGGTGTTTAGTACTGCGGAATTGGTGAACAACCTTTACCGTGTTGCTGCCATATGGATTAAAACCGAACAATAGTACCGCTCCACAGTCTTCATCGAAGTAATCTTCACCGATCAGTCTGAACATCGTCATGTCCATCTTAGACGTGCAATAACGGCCAAGGAGGCCAAGATTGTCGGTCTCTTTTGCCATCCGCAATGAGTAGAAGTGCTTCTTCTCATCTTCATCCTGTACGACCACTTGCGCGAGCGGACCATTGACCTCATCTTGCTCACAACCTGCCGTGTTTAGTAGCACTTGAGAGTTTTTCACATCCGGGAAAATAGCCTGAAGCACCCGCATGGCAGTTTCATCATTCTTCAAGACCGTTCAAAACACTTCGTCATTGCTCAGCCCTTGGTAATTAGTATTTTCCATATTCATATTTTTCTTTTGCTCATATAGCAACCACAAAATTATTTTTCTCAGCAACTTAATTTAAGCACTTTCAAGAAGTACCGCAAAGTCCTCCTTTTTTGGAAAGGAAAAGCCCGCGCAAAGGCGCAGGCTAACTAATTACAGCAAAAAGTAATTTACTTTCTTCGTCAGAATCTATCAAAAATCGCACTCGTCTTCCTCATTAAAAAATTAGGTAAAACAGAATCAATCTAACACTCCAACAAGCACAAAAAATTGCCCTGCTGCCACCGGGCTCTCATCCAGCGACTGCAAAGCAATTGAAATAGGGTAGTTTATAACTCGTTTTACTGTTTTTGAGGAGTTTAGTAAAAGTGAGTTGGAAAAGTAAACTAGTATTTGCTACTAGCGTTTACCATGACTGACCTGCTTTTGCAGGTAATCAAGCTTTTGCTCATAATCATCGATCAGAGCTTGGAGATTCCGCTGGCCTTTCCAACCAGCATAGCCAAATAGCAACATCCCTGCCGTCCCCAACACTAGCAAGGCGATTCCTAAAATATTGAGAAAAATATTTTTCGCATGGAAGAAGTAGACCAGGACAATTCCGCTCCCGCTAAGTATGCTGCCCAGCTGGAACCAGTAGCCCAGATTTCTTAACATATGCTTTTGATAGGCTACCTCGTTTTGATATCCCTTACGCATTTCTTCAAAAGTCATAATCAAGATCCCTCTCTAGTCTAAGAACGGCAAGGACGAATATTAGTAGGACAGGCCTGGGTTGAAGAAGCCAACCAGGACACCGACAAAGGAAATTACGACCAAAATCAGCATAGTCCAGATTGCTGAAACGTGCTTCTTTGACATCAGCCACCAGCAGAAGATAGTGATCAAAACGGTCAAAAGCCCTGGGAAGATTGAGTCCAGCTGCTTTTGCAGGTCCAGGAAGACCTTGCCGTTTGAGTTGTACAGCTTCAAAGAGGTAGTGACGTTAACCCATGATGCCAGCACCCCGCCGACAACCATGGCACCAACCGTACCAATTGCCCGGCGGACAGCAGCGCCTTGTTCACCAACCAGGAACTCTACCGCCTTGTCCCCCAGCTGGTAGCCGCGGAAGTAAAGGAAGCGCTGGCCGAAGTAGGCCAAAAGTACCCAAACAATGATGTAGAAGATGGCACCGACTGGTGAGCCGCCATTGGACATACCTAAAGCGATACCCAGAAGAATTGGAATCAAAGTCCCGTCGATCAAGGAGTCACCGATCCCGGCAATTGGCCCCATCAAACCGGACCGCATGTCGTTGATCGTTTCACCGTCAATCCCGCGGTCATTTGCCCGGGCTTCTTCCATACTTGCCGTGATACCAACGATCACTGAACCCAGCATTGGGTTGGTGTTGAAGAAGGCCGTGTAAGCGTGGATAGCGTTGACCTGGTCTTCATGCTTTGGATAAAGCTTTTTCAAAATTGGCAGCATGGAAGCCATGTATCCAAAAGTCTGCATGTGTTCTTGGGAGAAACAGGTCAATGCCCCCCAGAACCATAAGTTGAATGACTTGCTTAAAGTCTTTTTGTCCAGTTTCTTAGCGTTGTCCATGATTAGATGTCCTCCTCTTCCTCATCGTCATCATCAATTGAGCCGGCTGATACCGTTACCCGCTTGCTTTCGACCATTTGTACTTCGTACATGATTGCGGCAAAGAGCAGGGAAACGATCGTAACTGAAACCAGGTTCAAGTGCAGGGATGCACAGAAAGTGAAACCAACCAAGAATGGCACGAAATCCATTGGCTTGTTAACGATCTGCCGCAGCAAGATAGCGATCCCGACACATGGCAGCATCCCGCCGACCGTAAACAGGGTCTTCATTGGAATCCCGTCCATTGGCAAAGCGTTACGCAAAGCAGTAACAGCAGTTGCCCCAAAGTGCGTCAAAAGCATGGTTGGGATAAAGGAGAACAAAGCGTGGGACAGCCATGGCCAGCCGAAGTTGACTGAGTACAGCTTGTCCAGCTTGCCGTTTTCAACGTCCTTCCAGCCTAATGACTGCCAAACCAAGTTCATCGTCGCAACGGCGTAGTATAGAACAGTGCCGACCGTACCAACCAGGGTACCGACTGACTTAGCCAAGTTAGCGGCTGAAGTACTCAGCGGGTTCAAGTTTTGCGCGGAAATTGCCACCATGGCCAGGGGAATCCCGATGTAGGAAATTGCCCGGACGTCGGCTGAAACGGTACCACCTGGAGTAACCAAGGCGATGTAGACCAGTTGCATGGCCACCCCGCAGGCAATCCCGAGCTTCAAGTCGCCCAAGATAATCCCGCAGACCAAGCCGCCGACCAAAGGACGACCAATCGTGTAGTTACCTACTGCTTGCCCTGCCATACATGAGTTGGAACACAAACATGCGAACAAGCCCAAGATGGCAGCCTGGAACCAATTAATTGTCATTTTAAAAATCTCCCTCTTTTTAAAAAGAACTTTTTAGTAACCAAACTTTGACTTAAACTTTGACCATTCACCAATTCTTTGATCTGGCAATAAGGCGAAGTCAACCGTGTAGCCGGCCTTTTCGATCGCTTCAAAGGCATCCCCTTCTTCTTGGGTGAAGGACTGGTTGTCACCGAGCTTGATCGCACCTGGCCGGTCATTGCCTGGACCAACGTTGACTACCTTTACGTCGCTTGGCTTAAAGCCTTCGTCAACCAGGATCTTCTTCATGTCCAGAGGACTCTTGGTAATCAAGAAGTAACGGGTGTCTGAGTTCAAGACCTTGTCTTGCACCTTTAAAAAGTGCTCCATCGTCCAGACAAAAGTTTTCTTCCCTTCGGCCGCTGCTTGATAGGCTTCTTTCAAAATCTTGTTCTTTGCTGCCTTGTCATTAACAGCAATAATCCCGTCACAAGGACGTTCCTTCCCCCAACGGGTGGTAATCAGCCCGTGGATCAGCCGGTCATCAATTCTTACAAATGAAACTGACATCTTTCTTCCTCCTCGTTAAATCTCATCATCATCGTCATCAGCGCTGTCTGCTGATAATTTGTATTCCTTTAAGGCTTCCTTGGCTTCACTCAAGGCAGTAGCCGCCAATGTCTCCCGGTCCATTCCATCCAAGGAAACAGCAACTGCCAGAGCCATGGTGAAGTTCATCCCGCCCAAGATCGTTGCCCGGTCGAGCAGGCCGTAATCAGCCGCCACGCTCAAGAAGCTGGTCAAGGGACTGCCACCAATCAAGTCTGCCAAGATCACAAATTCATCGTCAGCGGTAAACTTGTGCTGGTCCAGCAGGCTCTTGACTTCTTGCTTGAAGTCATCAGCTGATTTCCCATTATGCAGGCCAATTGCAAATATACGCTCCGTGTCACCGGTAAACATTTCCAGAGAAGTCTTCAAGCCCTCTGCAAATTTGCCATGTGAGACCAAAAGTACATATTTCACTTTCTTACCTCCTTGCTTAACTTTCGAGATAAGTTTATCATTCCAGCAATCGCTTACATAGTGTAAGATGTCACTTGTTCAACCCCACCAGCTTAGCTTTTTGTCATTATTTGCAAGCAGAAATATGACATTTGTCACATGACTAACGTGACATTTTTCCATATAATTTACTTAAGGTGTTTGATTAAAACGTTTCAATACTAAGGAGGAAATTGTATGACCTTTCATGACAAGCGGAAGTTTAGCAAGCAGCTGGTCTGCAGCACTTTCGCCACTGTCGGTCTAATTCTACTTACATATTTTCTGCTAAATCTGCATCCCTGGACCAAGCGGCAATACACAGTCGGGACCAGCTACATGACCATGAACAACAACTTCTATGTCATTTTGAACGAACAGATCGCCAACTCGGTCAACCAGCATGGTGACCGTTTGATCACCCGGGATCCGGCATTAAAGGTCGACAAGCAAGTCCAGCAGATTAATGATTTCATCAAGGAAAAAGTCGACTTGATCGTCATTGCCCCAGTCGACGGCAACTCTGTGAAAATCCACCAGGCTTTAAGAAAAGCGCGGGCAGCTGGCATTAAAATTATCAATGTCGACACGGAAATGAAGTGGGCAGACGCTAACTGCACGATTGCCACTGACAATTACCGGGCCGGCTCCCTGGTCGCCCGTTACCTTCTTAAAAAGGAAAAACAGGCAAAGATTCTTCTCTTGACCCAGGCCAGTGCATATTCTGCTAAAGAACGGATCAGCGGCTTCTGCGCAACGCTTTCTAATAGCTCAAAGGCGAAGAACTACAAAATAGTCGACCGGCTAGAGACCTTTGGCCAGTCAGAAATTGCTCTGCCAAAAGTCACGGCTTATCTGAAAAAAGGTAAAAGCTTTGACACGGTCATGGCCTTAAACGATCAAGCCGCCATCGGGGCCCTGTCAGCAATCGCTGCTCAAAAACTGGATAAAAAAATCCACGTTTACAGCGTTGACGGCTCCCCCAACATGAAATTGCTGATCAGCAAGAACTCTAACGCGGTAGCTACTGCTGCCCAGTCCCCGGTCAAAATGGGCAAAAGCAGTGCTAAGGCTATCTACGGCTTACTGAAGGGGGAAAAGGTAAAAGAGAAGATTGTCATACCTACTGAGATAATCGACCGGGGCAATCTTAATCATTACGGAACGACGGGGTGGCAGTAATGGAGCAAAAGACAATAATGGCCCAAAAACTCAAGAGTCTCTTTCTATTCAGAAGGGCGATGATGTGGCTGAATACAATCATTGTGCTTTACATCTCTGCAATTTTTTACGGGGCTTCGGTCTATATCGTCAACCACAATTTCAGCTACCAGTTCTTGAACCAGTTGAACCGGATTCCCTTTTCTCCCGTAGCTATTTTCTGGACAGCTAATTTGACCATGCTGCTTCTGGCAACTATTATGACAATTCGCCATCATAGCAGTCATTCAGTCAATTCCAGCGCGTCATTCTTCATCATTGAAATCCTCTTGTCGATAATCATTTATATTGCCTTGCAAACCAGCTACAATGGTCTCTTTCTGCTAATCTTGGTTGATTACTTCCTATTCAGCCGGAACATGGCCCACATTCACCACCTGCCTTTTTGGGTCAGCATCTCCCTGCTTTTTCTCTTGCTCTATTCAGTCTCTGATTACGCGATCTTGGGCAGCTTCTTGAACATGCCAAATCTGACCAGCTATATCAGCTTTCTGCCGGTAAAAATCCGGACCAAGTTGATCATCATCAAAAATTTCTTAACAACGCTTAACCTGCTCTGCTTCATCGGTATTATCGCTGCTTACGGTCTTTACCTGCTTAACCAGGATCGCAATATCCAGGAAGAGCTTTCCCAGGCGGCCCGGACAAATCTTGAATTAAAGAATTACGCGGCCTTGTCAGAAAAAATCGCCCAGAACCGGGAAAGAAAGCGAATCGCCAGGGATATTCACGACACCGTTGGCCATGCCTTGACAGGTATTTCAGCCGGCGTTGACGCGACCAAAATGCTGATTGACATCAATCCGCAAGCCGCCAAAGAGCAGTTAGACAAAATATCGGTTGCTACCAAGCAAGGGATCAAAGATGTCCGTAAAACGCTCAATCAAATGCGGCCCGGCGCCCTTAATGGCTATACCCTGGAAGCCTCCCTTAAGAAAATGCTGCAGGAATACAGTGACATCTCCCACTTGCAGATTAATTTTAGCTATGAGTGGCAGCAGCCCGATTTTGAAAAGACAACCGAGAATGTCATCTTCAGAATCATTGAAGAAGCCATCACTAACTCATTAAGGCACGGCCATGCCAGCAAAGTTAATATTTACTGTTTGGAAACTCCGGCAGCTTACCTGCTCAATATCCAGGACAACGGAACCGGGGTGAAGATGATCCGGCCAGGTTTTGGGATCACCCAGATGAAAGAGCGGGTCGCGATCATCAACGGCAAGATTACTTTTGATGGCAGCCAGGGATTTTTAGTCAGCGTAATGATTCCAAAAAAACAGTAAAAATGAGGAGGAGAAAATATGATTAAGGTGTTAGTAGCAGATGACCAAGCCCTCATCCGCGATTCATTGAAAATTGTGCTAGAAGCATCCGGCAAGTTCCAGGTTACTGATACGGCCGGCAACGGCAAAGAAGTTCTGGACAAAATCGCTGTCCGGCAGCCAGATGTCATTTTGATGGACATCCGCATGCCGGAGATGGATGGGACAGTTTGCACCAAGTATGTCAAGGAAAAGTATCCGAACATTAAGGTGATTATCTTGACGACCTTTGATGATGATGATTTTATCTTCAGCGCTTTAAAGTACGGGGCTTCGGGCTACCTGCTTAAGGGGGTTGAACCAGCTCAGCTTTACCAGGCCATTGAAACAGTCTACCGGGGCGGGGCCATGATCAACCCGGATATCGCGCAGAAAGTCTTCACCCTCTTTTCCAGAATGGCGCAAAGCAATTACGCAATCAGCGTCAATGACCAGGAGGCCCGGGACTTCACACCGCATGAACTCCGGGTAATCCAGCAGGTTGGCTTTGGCCTGTCTAATAAGGAAATCGCGGCCAAGCTGTTTTTGAGCGAAGGCACTGTCCGCAACTATATTTCAAAAATCTTGGACAAACTTGACCTGAGGGACCGGACCCAGCTGGCAATTTGGGCCATTCAAAGCGGCGTCACCAGCGAGGTAATCAACGATGACCAAGCAGACAAGCAGTAACCGCATCAATTCCACTTGGCTGGTTTTATTGCTGATCGTCCTTCTTTGCGCGGCTTCTGCGGCTATAGGTGATTATTACGCGGAAAAGTCAAAAACGCTGACGGTTGCTTTTTATACTGGCAGCAGCTGGGACGCGCCAAGTGGCAAGCCCTATCAGATGATCGACTACGCGATTAAAAAATTTCACCGTAAGTATCCAGACGTTAAGATTCAATACGAAACTGGGATTACCAAGAAAGACTATATCAATTGGCTAAGCGGCAAGATCGTTTCTGGACAAACTCCAGACGTTATTTTGGTGCCCGACGAAAACTTTGCCACAATGGCATCCGAAGGCGTGTTGACCAGCTTGGACCGGTTTATTGACAGCGACAAGCTTGATACTAGCAATTTTTATCAGCCGCTGCTATCCAGTGACCGCTACCTGGGTGCTCAGTACGCCCTGCCCTATGAAGCTAATCCCCAGCTGATGATCTACAATCAAAGCCTGCTGGAAAAATATGGCCTGCCAAGTAAGTTATCTAAGCCAACGGTTGATGAATTTGAAGCAATCAGCACCCAGCTCAGCAAGGTTAAAGGGAAAAAGCTTTATGGGACAACCAGTGACTTTAACTGGTATAACGCGGCAGCAGCTTATCAAGATGAGCCTTTTAACATCAGCGACCGCCGCATAAATTTGACCAGCAGCCGCTTTAGCAAAGCAATCAAGTTAATGCAGCAGCTTTACGCTAACGCGGGAAATATGAACGTAACCAGTGATCTTTTTGACGAAGGGAAAGTGGCTTTTGAACCAATCTATCTGGCTCAGTACCGGACCTACACCTCCTATCCCTACCATGTCACCCGGTCCTATAACTTCCAAGTCGACTGCTGTCAGATGCCAAGTCTAAAAGGCAGCAGCAGCACAAGTATTGAAAGCAGTTCCTGGGGGATTGCCAATAGCAGCGCAAATAAGCGAATGGCCTGGCAGTTCATTCAAATGCTCTGCTCAGACCAGGAGTTGCAGCAAAAGCTGATGGCCAGTTCAACTGGGAGCTCAGTCTTAAAATCAGTTGTCCAAAGCCGGGCAACGGCGAAAGTTCTCCACCAATATGGCTCTGATTCTCAGAGTTTGAACAATTGGCAGCTGGATAATTTACTGAAGAGTGGCAAACTCGCCCCGCGTTTTAAAGAGTATACGGAAGTGATCAACTTGCTTAATTCACGTTTAAATACCGCGTTACAGAACGGGGACGTCGATACCGAACTCTATGACATCCAAACCGATGTTAACAACCTTTTAAAATAACCGACAAAAAAGCAGCCATGAACTAGCGATCTTGCAATCCATGGCTGCTATATTTTTTGAAATAAAAATGCTCCTACATCACGCTAATCAATAGCAAACTGATCAGCAAGGCCAAAATAAAGCAGATGCCGATTAGCCAGCCCAGGATCTTAAATGAGACCTTGAGCAGAAAAGCGGCGATCGCCACCGGCACGGCCACAATAGTTAAAAATATCAGTAAAATCAAAAACGAAATCGTAAACATAATAGTTACCCTAACTTGTCCTCTATCCCCTAAATACAAGTTTAAGGTAACCCAAGCAGGCGCGGACTGTCAACCTTCTTGCTTTTACTATCCCCGTCATAATATCCGTCCGCATCACGACATTGTCCCGGCTGATCTTCAAATCGCTGACCTTCTGGGTAAAATTGTTGAAGCGGTTCAGCAAAAAGCACATCCCGATCGCAATCGTCAATGATGTCGTCCGCAAAGCTCCCCCGCTCACTTCCTGGATCACGATCCCCAGAAAAACCACGAAAAAGGTATAGAACATAAAGAGGCGGTCGCCGCTGAAAGTCTTTTGCTCAAACTGGTGATAGGCAGATACAATCGCGAACATCACGATAATGCAGATAATGAAATAAACGTAGTAATAACGGCCTTGATGATAGTGGCTATTCTGGTCAATCGAAAAGGTCTAGCCAGTAGCAATTGACGCAAGCTGGAAGAGAACATTCCCCGGCAGCAATACTGCCAGCAGGCGGTCATACTTTGAATGCCGCACCCAAATATGAATAACGAAGTAGCCTAGAAATGGTTTTAACCTGTAGTTTAAAAACTTGTTGATTACCAACCATATTCTGTATTGGCCCGAGACGCCATCCAACATGACCGAAGTCCACTCAATTAAATTGATTAAAAAGTGTGCGCAAACTCGTGTCTTTAGACATGAGTCAAGCACGCAAAAACGCCCCATTGGGGCGTTTTTTAGTTTCTCTTTCTTCTCTTTCTTTCCAACTCGCCATATTTGCCATTCTGTTGTTTTTTCATGGCTACCGTGTACTGCGAAGCAATGTAGTTTTTCACGACTTCTTTGCTCATGTCACCC
>NZ_KV793118.1:0-16351 GCF_001808415.1 Lactobacillus sp. HMSC08B12
GACATCCATCAGTAAGAAAAATTATAGAGCTTATTTTAGATTACTTGTAATCAGCCGCATATGGCAGTTCCATTGATGGATCAGCGTCTAGCCGCAGATCGGCAAAGTCGCCTTCCAGGTACTGGTTGTAAGCGGCAGCCGCGATCATGGCCGCGTTGTCCCCGCAGAGCTTAAGCGGCGGCAGGATAACCTTCGGTGCCTTTTCCAAAGCAGCGATCTCCTTGTTCATCCGCTCTCTTAAGCCCAGGTTGGCGGCAACCCCGCCCCCCATGATGAAGGTCTTGGGCTGGTACTGCCGGATGGCCCGCATGGTCTTTTCAGCCAAAACGTCCACCACGGCCGCCTGGAAGCTGGCCGCCAGGTCATACTTGTCTAATTCCTGCCCCAATTGGTCAGCATGGTGGCAGGTGTTGATAAAGGCACTCTTGAGGCCTGAGAAGGAGAAGTCGTAATTATCTTCATCGATCATAGCTCTAGGGAAGCCGAAAGTATCCTTACCCTGGTGGGCCCACTGGTCGATCGTCTTGCCGGCCGGGTAGTTGACCCCCAGGACCCGGCCAATCTTGTCGTAAGCTTCTCCGGCCGCGTCATCGCGGGTGTCGCCCACGATTTCAAAGTGGGTCGGGTCTTTCAGCAAAACAATTTCGGTGTGGCCGCCGGAAACCTGCAGGGCCAAGGCCGGATACTCAACCGGTTCAACCAGCTGGGCAGCTGAAATGTGGCCCATGATATGGTCCACCCCAATCAAAGGCAGGCCGGTCGCCATGGAGGCCGCCTTGGCCGCGTTGATCCCGATCAAAAGGGCTCCGACCAGGCCTGGCCCATGGGTTACGGCGATGGCATCCAGATCTTCCCAGCTGACCTTGGCTTCTTCCAGGGCTTCCCGGGTAATCTGGGTAATCACTTCGATATGGTGGCGGCTGGCCACTTCCGGCACAACCCCGCCAAAGCGGGCATGGCTCTTGATTTGGGTAGACACGACCAGGCTTTCGACCTCTGACCCGTTCTTGACCACGGCAGTCGAAGTCTCGTCACAGGAGCTTTCAAAAGCTAAAATGCGAATGTCTTTCTTTTCCTTCACAGTCAGTTCTTCTTTCTTAGATGGCAGATCATGTTCAAACCGTCGCTGTCCGGACGGTCATCATTATCGTAGTAGTTCTTGCGGACAAAATTGTCTTCAAAGCCAATCTGCCGGTAGAGCTCTTTGGCCTTCTTGTTTTCGACCCGCACTTCCAAGGTGACCGCTTTAAGGTCAGCCGACTTGGCCAAATCTAAAACCGTCTGAACCAGGTAGCTCCCGATCCCCTGCCCCTGCTCTTTCGGCATCACCGCCAAAAAGGTGATGTGGGCTTTAGAGAGACTGAAGCGGCAGCCGATGGCTCCGACCAAAAAATCCCTCTCAAGCAAGAGCAAGTATAAGGAATCCCGGCGACGCAATTCTTCGGCAAAGACTTCCCAGTCCCAGGGCAGGCGGCCGGCATAAACTTCCTTTTCCAGCAAAAGGAGGCGGGCAAGCTCGCCTGCCTCCGCCTTCTTTAAGCAGTATTCATGGCCGCTGATGCTGATTGCCCGGGGGGCAAACTGCACCAGGTCAACTTTAAAGAATAGTCCCATAAGTCTAAACTTCTTCTACATATGCACTGTCTGCTGCAAATTCCTGGCCGGTCTTCTTTGCCCAGTCATACTCGGCCTGAGTCCGGCGCAGATAGTTCGGCACGGCCTGGTCCGGATCAAGGACGGGAGCACTTACCGCCAAGCGGCCAATTGCACCGGCGTGCAGAAGGTTCTCTTCCCCTTCAGCCAGGCGCAGGTCCTTGTCAGCCAGCCCTGCCGCGATTTCTTCCTGGTACTTGCTGAAGTCGCTACCTGCAAAAATCACCTTCTGGTCAGGCAGGGCCCCTACTTGCTCTAAGAGCTCGCTTAAGTGGTAGTGACCGTCTGCAATCACGGCTTCCTTGCCCCGGTAAGCACCGGCAAAGAAGTTCTTGTTTCTGGCGTCTAATGCCGCCACGATCAAGGCATCTTCACCGGCAAAGTTCTGGGCCAGGGCCTGTAAAGTTGAGACCCCAACCAGCTCTTTATTCAAAATGCTGGCAAACATCTTAGCCGTGGTCAAACCGACTCTGAGGCCGGTATATGAACCAGGCCCGATCGCCACCGCGAAGCGGTCGATGTCTTTTAAAGACAGACCGTTTTCTGCCAGCAGGCTGGCAATATCCGGATCAAGGTCAACGCTGTGGTTGCGCTGGTTTTCCTCGATCTTTTCGCTGACCAAGTGGTCAGCTTCATTCAAGGCAACGCTCAAATCGCTCGTTGCCGTCGAAATGCTTAAAATCTTCATGCTCTAACTTTTATTTCCTAAAATTTTCTACTCAGCTTGACCCGGGACAGGCCTTCCAGGATAAACCAAACCACGACCATCTGAATCCATGGAGTGATCATTTCCTTGAGGATCCGGCTGGACAGGGCGACCATAAAGTTGGTCCCGTACATCATGCTGACCCAAAGGGTGTTCAAGCCGATGTTGCAGATTACCGTGACGAAGATTACGGACGCGATGACCCGCCAAATCTGGATGGGCTTCTTGTACAAGAAGAAGCCGTAGATCATCGGCCCCAAGGCAGCGGTCAAGGTGTAACCGATAAAGAAGCCGCCCAGGTTGCCAAAAATTGCGGATGAAACCAGGTCGCTCAAGGCACCGCCGGCAAAGCCCCACCAAGGCCCGAACAAGTAGCCCAGCATGACGCTGCCGATAAAGCCCAGGCCCACCTGCAGGGTGGCATCCCCGACCTTAAACTGTCCCAAAACCACCTTGATGGCGATAACCATGGCCAATAAGACCAGCTCCCGCAGCTCCAGCTTGCTGCTGACTTTTGATTCACTTTTCACAAGACTGTCCTCCTAAAAATGGCTTAACAAAAACAACTGAATCAGTCTCTATTAAAGCACATTTTTTGCCAGTTTACCTCACAAAGTGCCATAAGTTCACCTTGCCGGGTAATGGCGTGGCAGGTCTTGACAGCGCTGTCTTCCGTTTCCTGCATAACCTGGCAGGCAACCTCATCGCCGTATTTAATTTCCTTCTCAAACTTGATGGCCAGGTCTTTCGGCTCATGGCTGTTGATGAAGTCCCGGGGAAGGCTGTCGACGATCCAGTCCAGGTAGTGGGCGTTGTTGACGTGGTGGTTGGAGTCCAGGTCATAGTAGTAGGCCCGGTAGACCTTCTCGTCTTTGTAATCGTCTTTTGGCCGCAATTTCTTAAAGCGGGGCATTTTAGCCAAAAGGGGTGCTCCCAATTCCTCAGCGATTTTATCATCGCTGGGCAAAAGCTTCCGGCTCTTTAAATCAAACAAAACCCACTGGCTGTGGGCAATTACCAGGTCTTTGCCTGCTTCGTCCTCAATGCCGAAGTCCCGGTAGGACAAAAAACGGTTGTAGCCAACCGCTTCAGTCCAGACCCTAACCTTTTGCCCGGCCCGGGGAAGGCTAGTAAATTCAAACTCGTACTGAGTGACTACCCAGCCCCTGCCTCGCTCTTTCATGGCGCTAGCCCCGCCTAAAGTTGGCGCCAGCTGCCTTTCAGAGCTTTCCATCATCAGGTCGATCATTCTGGGCAATTTCAGCTGGCCGCTTTCCCCGCAGTCAGCGTATTCCAGCTGGTAATCCTTGTAGTATCTCATTTTGCCCCCTCCTGGTGGTAGCGGTCATAGAGTTCGTTTTTGGAAACGCCCTGGCTCTTGGCCACCTGCTTGATGGCATCCTTTTTAGAAACGCCTTGGGCAACTTGCTCTTTGACCAGCTTGACCAGGTCAGCCCAGTCCAGGGGCTTTTCTTCCGTGTTTGGCGACACCAAAACGACGAACTCGCCCCGGGGGTCGACTTCTTTAAAGTGCTGGATGACTTCTTCCAGGCTGCCGCGGATGAATTCTTCATGAATCTTGGTCAGTTCTCTGGCACAGACGACCTGCCGGCCGCCTGGCAAAACTTCCAACATTTGCTCTAAAGTCTTCAATAGCCGGTGGGGTGCCTCATAAAAGATCGAGGTAGCTCTTGAAGCATTGATTTCTTCTAAAAAAGGCCGCTGCTGGCTGGCCTTGCGGGGCAAAAAGCCGTAGTAGGTAAAGGGCTGTCCGTCAAAGCCGGAAGCGATCAAGGCCGTGGCAAAAGCCGACGGGCCCGGCAGGGGAACGACTGGAACATTGCTTTTGATGCATTCCTGGACCAAAATATAGCCGGGATCAGAAATCACCGGCATGCCAGCATCGCTGATCTCAGCGATTGTCGCCCCCTCCTGCATCAACTTGACCAGTTCCGGCGCCTTTTCTTTAGAGTTGAACTTGTGAAAGGCAACCATCTTGTTGTGAATGCCCAGCCGGTCCAGCATGATCCCGCTGGTTCTGGTATCTTCAGCGGCAATGTAGTCAGCCTCTTCCAGAATCCGCTTGGCCCGGATCGTAATGTCTTCCAGGTTGCCGATCGGGGTAGGCACCAAGTAGAGCTTGCCCTGCTGGTCATTCGCGTAGCTGTGTTGCGTTTGCATTATTTGTGCACCGCCTTCTTTCCAAAATTATCCAAAATATCCAGGCAAAACATGCAGTCCGCGCTGGGATCCCGGTGGGTTCCGTAGTACATGTTGCAAATATGGTAGCCAGACTGGTAGATCTGCTTGAGCACGGCCATCCCGCTCTGGCTCTTGCCTTCGTGTTCTTTAACCGTCAATTTGTCCAGCTTCTCGCGCAAAAGCTGGTTTTCAACCTTGAGCTCGGTATTTTCCTTCAAGCTCTCCAGCATCTCCTGCTGCAGGGAGTCCATGCTTTTGAGCATGCGCTCCATCTGCTGCTGCAGCTGCTGCAATTTAGTATATGGGTCCACTTTCCTTACCGCCTTTACTGCTGCCACTTTAAGGCCAAATAGTCCAAATTGTTCAAAAAGCCGACATTACTCTGCCGCATCTGGTCAACCCGCATGAGGTCCGCCAAAAAGTTGGCCGCTTCCTGGTAGTCACCCTTCTCCAGGTCCTTTTCTCCCCACTTCTTGAGCAAAATCCAGACATACTTCTCCCAGGCCTTGGTCCCCTGCTTTTGCTTTTTAACCAGGTCCGCCAGCTGGTGGGCGGACACGATAGCCAAAGAGTCATGCTCGCGGAGCTCCTGGTAAAAATATTTTACCGCCTGGTCGACTTCCTGGCTGCTTTTCACCTGGTCAACTTCTTCCTGGCTCATCCCGTTGGCCAAAAGGAGCCTGTCCTTGCTGGAAGCAGCTTGCTGGCTGAAATTGATGATCTGGGTTCTGGACTTGATTGTCGGCAGAATCTGCCCGCCGTTATTGGCAATCAAGAAGGTGACTACCGGCGCCGCTGGCTCTTCCAGCAGGTTGAGCATGGCGTTTGCAGCCGGCAGGGTCAATTTCTGGGCATGGTTGATCACGAAGTAGCGCCGGTCGCCTTCCAGAGGGCTCTTGGCTAATTCCTGCTTAAGCGGCCGGATCTGGTCAATCGCGATCGACTGCTTGTTTTCTTCCGTGTCGATCAAAAAGACGTCCGGGTGGTTGCCGGCCAGAATCCGCCGGCAGGCCGGGCAGGTCCCGTCCGGCTTCTTTTCGCCCGTACAGTTCACGTAGCAGATCAGCCAGTAGGCCGTGTTTAAGGCTTCTGCCTCATCACTTGACAAGAGCAGGTAGGCATGCGACAGCTGCCCCCGATCCTGGGCTTGCTTGAGCTGCCGGGATTCAGAAGTGCCAATTTGCTTTAAATCCAGCATTAAAAGTGCAGGAACTGGTCAACCGGCAAGACAAAGACCGTCGCGCCGCCGACCGTGATGTTGACCGGTTCAATCGGCTGCTCGAAGGAAATGCCAGGGTGAATGCCAGGGTTGATTGTTTCTTCTCTGGTTTGGGAATGCTCTTCGATCAGCTTCAAAACGCCGTCAACGTCTTCATCTTCCACCCCAAGCAAGAAGGTGGTGTTGCCTTCGCGCAAAAAGCCGCCCGTTGACGCCAGTTTAGTGGCGCCGACATTGTTGTCAACAAAAGCCGCCTGCAGGCGCTTGGCGTCTTCAGACTGGACAATGGCAATAATCAGTTTCATCTTGATCCCCCCTAAAACAATTCTGGAAATGTGCTTTTCATCAGTTTAACACTTGCGGCCACAACTTGCGGCAAATTTTGACTCGCGTCGACCACTTTTACCCG
Source organism: Lactobacillus sp. HMSC08B12 (assembly GCF_001808415.1). NCBI lineage: Bacteria > Bacillati > Bacillota > Bacilli > Lactobacillales > Lactobacillaceae > Lactobacillus > Lactobacillus sp. HMSC08B12. The sequence continues at coordinate 6,190 of NZ_KV793118.1, forward strand.
GTCCGGATGAGCCTGGTTGACCTTTTGGTAGCCCCGATAGACCTCTTCATGGAAGGCCAGCTTCTCTTGTTCCAGCCGGTCTTCGCTGCCTGACCGGACCTTGGCGATTCTGGCCAGGCCCTGGGCCGGGTCTAAATCCAAAAAGATGGTCAGGTCCGGCTCCAAGTGGCCGGTAGCGAAAGCGTTGATCTGGGCTACTTCATCAATTCCCAGTCCCCGCCCCTGGCCCTGGTAGGCCAAAGAAGAGTCGACAAAGCGGTCGGAGATGACCAGGTCCCCCCGCTTTAAAGCCGGATTGATGATCTCGCTGACATGCTGGGACCGGCTGGCCGCGTAGAGCAGGGCCTCGGTCTTGGCATTCATTTCCGTATTGGCCGGGTCCAGGATGATGTCGCGGATTTTTTCCGCGATTTTTGACCCGCCTGGCTCCCGCGTTACTAAAATTTCCCGCTTGCACTGGCCCTGGATGGCCTTGACGACTTCATTGATCACTGTCGTTTTGCCGGCGCCGTCGGGACCTTCAAAAGTGATAAAGTAACCTTGCATTTGAACTTGCCTCCTATCTATCTATTTTACAGAACTAAGGCTAGTATTTACAGACTTATCTTCCCACTAAATCTAGTAGGTAAAAATCGTAAAAAAATAATCCCCCGAAACCGGGAGATTATCAGTTTTTTATTGGGAAATGGCGTTGGTCACGCCGGTGTAAGAAGCATGGCGGTAGCGGGCCTCATCGTACAAAAAGGCATACTCAGCTCTTAAAATCTTGTCCGCCACGATATTGTCATCGGACATGTCCAGGGTCATGTTGTCTAAACCATTGCTAAGGCTGATTTCCTGCTGCAGCTTTTCTACCAAAGCCATCAGCTTCTCATCTTCTGCTTGCTTGATTTTGTCGCTGTGCTTACTCATGCTATAGCTCCGTTCTACCTTGAACTGCCCGCTTCAAAGTGATCAAGTTGGCATACTCAATGTCTGAGCCGACCGCCAGGCCCGCGGCCAGCCGGGTAACCTTGAGGCCGGCCGGCTTGATCAAGCGGGAAATGTACATGGCCGTTGACTCCCCTTCCGGGGTGGAATTAAGGGCCAGGATGACTTCTTTGGCAGCATCATTTTTCTGCAGGCGGACGATCAAGGACTTGATGTTGATCTGCTCCGGCCCGATCCCATCCATCGGGGACAAGACCCCGTGCAGGACATGGTAGAGGCCGTCATATTCGCCCATATTTTCAAAGGCCATCACGTCCTTGGCTTCCTCAACCACCATGATGGTTGACCGGTCCCGGGTTGGATTGCTGCAGATGGCGCAAGGGTCTTGTTCGGTGATGTTGCCACAGACCGAGCACTGGCGCAGCTTTTCCTTAACGTCGACCAGAGCCTGGGCGAATTCGTCCACGTCTTCTTTAGGCATGTCCATGGCGTAAAAGGCCAGGCGGGTCGCCGTCTTTTCACCGATGCCCGGCAGTTTCATGAAGGAATCAATCAAGCGGGCGATTGGCAATGGGTATTGCAAATTACATCAGGCCTTTCGTGTACTTGCCCAGGCTCTGCTGGGTTGCCTGGTCGATCTGCTTCAAGCCCTTGTTAACAGCGTCGATAACCAGGTCTTCCAGCATGTCCGGATCATCCGGATCAATGGCTTCCGGCTTGATGAACAAGCTCTTTAAAGTCCGGTCGCCGGTAAAAGTAGCCACTACCATGTCGTCAGCCGCCTTGCCGGTGAATTCCTGGGTCGTGATGTTTTCCTGTTCCTGGGCCATTTGTTCCTGCAGCTTCTTGGCTTGCTTCATCATCTGCTGCATGTTCATGCCGCCCATTCCTGGGAAAGCTGGTCTCTTGCTCATGAAAAAATCTCCTTTTACTACTTCGTTTTTATCTGCTTAATTTTAACGCGAAAAAAGTTTTTTGGCGAATATTAGTCCTTAACCTGGGCCAAAGGGCCGAAAAGCTCTTCTGCCTTGGCCACGATCGCGTCATCTGCCGCTTCTTCCGGCGGCGCCTGGTCCGGCAAAGGCGGCTCAGGAGCTGCTTCTTCTGCCGGCTGGGCTTCTTCTGGCTGGGCCTTGGCCCGGAGCTGACTGGCATGTTCTTTAATGAATTCCTGGCGGATCTTTGGCCAGGCCTTTTCGTCAACGATGGCGATGGTCCAGCTCTCCTTGGTCAATTGATCCAGGTCAGCTTTGAGAGTTGCTAAAAATTCCTGAGGATTTGTGGCCAGCTGCCAGGCCCGGGACTGGCTGGACAAAAGAACCGCCCGGTCGCTGGCCGCGATCGGCTGCAGGAAGCCTAAGACCGTCTTGCCCGGCTCTTCCAGCATGCTTGGCAAGTCCCGGTCCCAAAGGTTGCGGGCCTCAGCTAGGCCGGGCTTGGTGGCCTGGCTTAAGACCGCGTAGATCTCTTCCTGGCTGCTGGTGATTTCAGCCTGCAGGCTTTCGGCTTGCTGCTGCTTTTCCGCCGCCTGCTGGGCCACTTCGGTTGCCCCGCCCTTTTGCGTGTACAGCTGCTGGTTGAGCTGGAAGACATGGCGGGGGCTGAAGGCCTGGCTTGGCCGCTGACTCAGCTGCTGAACCTGCTGGGTCAGCTGGTGGACTTGTTCTTTCAAGGCCTTGATCTGCCGCTCTATGGCCGGGTTGCTGGCCGCGGAAGCAACTTGCGGGCCTGCCTGGCTGTTTTGCCGCTTCTGGCTGGCCTGGACTAAAAAGACTTCCAAGGGAATCTGCTGCTGGTTGGTAAAGCGGAGACTGCCCAAGGCGTCATTAGCCTGGTCAATGATCTGGCTGAAGCGGTCCGGGCTTTGCTGGGCAATTTCCTGGGCAAAGTCATCCGTCAGGAATTCCCCCTGCCCTGTTTTGGTAAAAAGCATGGCCTGGACGGTCAAGCTGATAATTTCATTTAAGATGTTTTGGGCGCTGGCCCCGTCCTGGATGGCAGACTTAGCTAAGTCCAGGGCCGTCTGGCTGTCCCCGTTTAAGAGGGCCAAAAGGAGCTTTTCCACTTGCTCCTGGGCGGCGAAGCCGGTGACTTCCAGGGCGTCCTCGTAGCGGACACTGCTTTTTTCAAAAGAAAGGAGCTGGTCCAAAATGCTCAAGGCATCCCGCATCCCCCCGTCAGCGACTTGGGCGATGACCTTTAAGGCCTTGTCCTCATATTCGACCCCTTCCTGGCCCAGGATGTATTCCATCCGCTGGACCATGGCCTCATTTGAGAAGCGCTTGAAGTTGTAGCGCTGGGTTCTGGAAATGATGGTGGCCGGCACCTTCTGCAGTTCAGTCGTTGCCAAAATAAAGACGACGCTGGCCGGCGGTTCTTCCAAAGTCTTCAAAAGGGCATTGAAGGCTGAAATCGACAGCATGTGGACTTCGTCGATGATGTAAACCTTGTACTTGCCTTCAGTTGGGGCGTAGTGAACCTTGTCTAAAAGGTCGCGGATTTCGTCAACGCTGTTGTTTGAGGCCGCGTCCATTTCAATGATGTCCGGCATTGCCCCCTGGTCGGCGGCCAGGCAGTTGCTGCACTCGTTGCAAGGTTCGCCCTCTTGCAGGTTTAAACAGTTCAAGGCCTTGGCAAAAATCTTGGCGCATGAGGTCTTCCCCGTCCCCCGCGGGCCGGCAAAAAGAAAGGCATGCGAGACCTTGCCCCGGATAAGTGAATTCTTGAGGGTATCGGTAATAGCTTCCTGCCCGACCACATCATCAAAGGTGCGCGGGCGCCATTTGCGATACAAAGCTTGATAAGCCATACATTCTCCCCGTAATGAAAAAGCTCCTAGCCCCGAAGAGCTAAGAGCTTGTTAATTGCTAAATAAAGGGCACATGCCCAAGCGACCTTAGTGCTGCTACCTTCCGGTCCTGACACGCTTCGGAGGTCGAACATTGCCCAATAAATATTGTAACCTAAACTAATCCTTTTGGCAATTTCCCTGGGCTTTTTTTTGCTAATTTTTGCTTGCGGCGGATTTCCCGGAAGAAATCTTTCAAAAGCTGGGCCCCTTGCTCCTTGTAAAGACCCCGGATGACCTTGGGATGGTGGTTGAATTTTTCCACGCTGAAGAGGTCGACCACGCTGCCGGCGGCGCCAGCTTTGGGGTCCATGGCCGCGAAGTAGACTTCCTTGATCCGGGAGTTGATAATGGCTCCGGCACACATGGCGCAAGGCTCCAGGGTGACAAACAGGCTGCAGTCGATCAGGCGCCAGGAGTCTAGCTTTTGGCAGGCTTCTTTAATAGCCAGAATTTCGGCATGGGCTGTCCCGTCTTCATCCAGCTCCCGCCGGTTGTAGCCCCGGCCGATAATCTGCCCGTCTAGCCCCACGACAACGGCCCCGATGGGAACCTCGTCTTGCCGGCGGGCCTTTTCTGCTTCTGCAAAGGCGGCCTCCATGTAGGTCTTTTTTTCTTCGCTTGAATACATTTATTTCTTCACGCTCTTTAAAATGTAGTAGCCCTTGTCCCGGGTCAAGATTTCGCAGTTGCCCAGGCTGGCTGCCATCAGCTTCTTCGCGCTCGGCGCCCCCTGCTTTTTCTGGATGACGACCAGCAAAATCCCGCCGTCAGTTAAGTGGTCCTTAGCTTCTGACAAAATGCTGGACCAGATGGCTTTGCCGGCCCGGATCGGCGGATTGGTCACGATCATGGCATATTGGCCGGAAACTTCTTGATAGCGGTCTGAGGCAAAAATATTAACGTTGTCTGCCCCGTTGGCCGCCGCGTTTCTTCTAGCCAGGTCCATGGCCCGTTCATTAACGTCAACCATGTCGACCTGGCGGCCGGGCCACTTTTTAGCGGCGAAAAGACCGATCGGGCCATAGCCGCAGCCGACATCCAGAATATTGCCGCCTGGCAGCTCCTGGTCCAGCATCTGCTCAATCAAAACCCCGCTGCCGTAGTCGACCCGGTTTTTGGAAAAAACGCCGGCGTCCGTGGTCAGGTTTAAGTTAATGCCATTAAGGTGGTAGTTGACATGGTGCTCATCATGGTCAACCGTGGGATTTTCAGTAAAGTATTGTTCAGCCATCTTATGCCTCGCTGATCTTTACGGCGTCAGTACCGTCGATTTCGCTGACCTGGACCTGGACGTCCTCGCTGGCCGCGGTTGGGATGTTCTTACCGATAAAGTCCGGCCGGATCGGCAGTTCCCGGTGGCCCCGGTCGATCAAGACCGCCAGAGCGATCTTGTCTGGCCGGCCCTGGTCCATGATGGCGTCAAGAGCTGCCCGGATGGTCCGGCCAGTGTAAAGGACGTCGTCAACCAGGATGACCGTCTTGCCAGTCAAGTCAAAGGAAGTGTCAAAGCTGGCAATGGCCTTGGCCTTTTCCTCCTGGCTGAGGTCGTCCCGGTAGGCGGAGATGTCTAAAGACAAGACTGGCAGCTGGCTGTCTTCAATCTTGGCCAGGCGATCACCGATTCTCTGGGCCAGGTACCAGCCCCGGGTCTTGATCCCGATTAAGACCAGGTTTTCCGTCCCCTGGTTTCTTTCCACGATTTCGTAGCTCATTCTGGTCAGAGCCCGGCGGATCCCCGCTTCATCCATGATTTGTTTGCTCATTTTTCTTCTCTCCGTATGGTAGTTTTTTTCTATTCTATTGTTCTTTTCTGTTTCTATTTTTTATTCTGGTAAAAAAGCATCGCTAACCATTTTATAAGACTGGCCCGGATGTAGTCAAATTCCGCCAGTTCTTTTCATAAGCGCTGGCCACCAGGTCCAGGTACTTGTCATAGTCAAGAGAATGCAAAATTGCTTCCTGCTCTTCAGCTTGAAGTAAGTTGACGGCCCGGTTTTCCACGTGCATGGACCAGTCAGGTGACAGATTAGGAATTTTCTGGACCGTAGCCTCCCGCCCTTTTGCCAAGTTGCCCAGGCCGTTAGCCTTAAGGACGGACAGGGCTTCTTGGTCATGCTGGATCACGGCCTCCCCGCTTTTCTTGCGCTTGTTCAGCATGGCCGGGGTCAGCTTTTTAGCCGCGGCGGAATAAAGGTGGACCGTCTTCAGCAGGCCGTCTTGATAGATAAAGACCCGGTTGTAGCGCTGCAAGATTAAGAGCTGGCCGGCATCCCCCCGGCCGAAAATGCAGTTAGCCCGCTCCTTGCTGTGGTTGGCTGAGAGGACGTTTTGGAACATTCTGAGCCGGTGGGCCGGGTCTGGGAAGGCTTCCTCAGCTTCCGCCAGAATCTGCCGGCCCAGATCCCGGTCAAAAGGCGCTGCCAGGTCTGTTCTTTTTTCCAGCAGGTAGCGGCTGAGTGCCCAATCGATGATGGCCGGGTGGGCCAGGGACTTGGTCGGGCTGGTGTCCTTCCGGCAGGCCAGGCTGCCTGAGGCAGACAGGATCTTGGTCAAGTCCGGGCTGGCTTCCAGGCGGTTGTTGGAGTCTTTAGAAACCAGGTAGAGTTCTTCTGGCACGATCTCCACCCCGATTTCAGCGGCTTCTTTAGCCAGAATCTTCCGGTTTAAGTCCGCGTCCAAAACTGAGTAAAGGCCATCAGTATTGGTTGACACAATCCGGGCTCCGGCATAGGTCTGGGCCTGGCCGATCATATAAGTGAAGAGCTGGCCGATGATCCGCATGGACCGGATCCGGTTGTTCATTCTAATAGAGGACGGCACTTGCCCCTCTCTTGGGTCAGCGGCCCCGGTAGCTGAGTTTAAAATCAGCTTGGTCCCTTCTCTTTCAATGTTGAACATCCGCCGCTCTTCGTCGCTGTATTGGGGATCAGTCCGCTTTTTGTCCAATTCCTGCTTTCTTTCAAAGATCGCCGTATACCGGTCTTCACCTAAGCGGTCATTGTAAAAAGCATTCAAGCGCCGGAGCATGTTTGGATAGTAGGAAGTAAAGTCCTCGTGGTTGGTCAGGTCGCTTGAAGTAAAGGCATAGCGGTCATCCAGTCGGACCCGGCTCCCCTGCTTTTTGAAAACGGTTGGTTCATCTTGACTGAAGTCCCGCCAAAACTGCCCCCGGTCGGCTGGATCCGTCTGCTCCATCAGCTTGATCGTTGCTTTGGCAGTCAGAAAAGTCTGGTACTTTTCCACCCGGCCGTCTGGCAGGGTAACTTCCCTGGCCTTACGCAAGTCCAAAGGGTCTGGGTAAAGCTTTTGCACATAAGCCAGGTCAGCCTGCTTTTTCTCCCAAAGGGCATGGTCTTTTAAATAAAGGTCACGGTTATATTCTGACCCATGCAGGCCGCCGACGGAAAAAGTAATGTAGCAAGTCGATGGCTGGCCGTCCTTTTGGTAGTAGAAAAGGTTGGTATCTTCGTTTTCGACATCACTTAAGTCGCTGACCGGCAGGGCCTGGTCGCCGTAATCTTCCCGGTATTCTTTTGAAGGATTGAAGTTCTTGCCGGCAAACTGCTTGTAGTAGTCATAAACCCGGTCGAACTTCTTGCGTAAGTTTTCGTCCTCAAAGAGCTTGTAGAAAAAGTCCCGGCTTTCTTCCAGGATGTCTCTCTGCTTTTCGCCCGTTTTTTCCGCCACGCTGGCCGCCGGGTACAAGAAGGAAACAGCCCGGTCGTCTTTTAAGCGGCCGTATGGGCAGATGGTCCGGCGGGCAAAATTAGCAGAAGAAGAATCAATGGTCAAGCGGTCTTTTCTGACAAAGGCCGGGCCGATTTTCGCCTGGTAGCTGTCCCCGTCTTCTTGGTAGATCAAGTCCGGGTACTGGCCCAAGAGGCCCTTTTTCAAAATAAACTGGCCCTGGTAGTAAGGATGGCAGAAAAGCTCCTTTAAATTGACCACGTCAGAAACGTTGTAGGCAATGAGATCTGCCAGTTCTTCAGGACTGGTCAAATAGTCCTGGCCAGGCTTTAATTTGTCACTTTCCAGAATCTGCCAGCCCAGCATCCCCAAAAGGCGCTTGAGGCCAACCCGTCTTTGCCGCTCATTGAGCTGGGCCACGTCGATATGGCGGCCGGACATCTGGAAGTTTTTGGCAACTAAACCCATGGTCTTGTCCTGCCAAAGGCGCAGGCGCATGTTGCCGATATAGCGGCTGAAGAGCTCATCGTTAAAGTCCCGCATCTCCCTGGCCGTCACGACTGAAAAGCGGTCCCGCTTGCCGCTTTCGCCAGGCTGCCAGGCTCTAGTAAAGTAGTAGGCCAGCATGGTCAAGTCGTAGTTACTGGAATTGTAGCCCATCAGGTAGGGCGCTTCTTCTTCCTGGTAGCCTTGGTCAGTGTCGCAGACCGGGCGGAACTGTCCAGGGAAAGAGGACGGGGCTTGGGGATCATTGACGTATTGGGCATCTGAAACCCCAAAGGTCTGGGCCAGACGGGCGGAAGCTGCACTTGAGCAGAGATTGTAGTAGTAGATCTCCCCTTTAAAGTTCTGGTTCTTCTCCCGGATCCGCCGGGCAGCAGCCTTCTTAAAGTCCAGGCTGTCTTTGTCATTTAAGGCCGGATCATCAACCAGATAATAGATGTCAACCCGCTGGTCGTCTGGCCGGTAACAGGACAAGGTAAAGGCGTTGGTCAAAGATTCGATATCGTAGAAATAAGAATTGAGTCGGCTCATTTTTTCCTCCAGTCGTTTACTTACATTTTAGCAAAAAGCAAGAAAAAAGCGGGCCATCAGGTCCGCTCCCTTGTCCTGCCGTGCAGCTGCTCATAGCGCTCCAGCGACATTGAGGTTACATGATAATTCTTGCAATAAGGACACCGGTAAGCCCGAATCGGCATCTGCCGCCAGTGCTCATGGTTGATTTCACGCAGGTGAACGGTCACCTCTTCCTGGTAAAGAAACAAGTCGGCATCAAACTTCGTCTTAAAGGCCCGCTTGCCGCTGGGACAAGCCAGCAGACGGCTGCGGCGGGCGCGCCGGTAAGCCTTACTGGCTTTACTCTTCGTCATTGCCATGCCCCCTTACTTTCTTCAGAAGTAAAACAGCAGATCACTGATTCCTTATGTCAATATTCACTTTCTAGCTTGATGTTATCACCATTCGCCTGCCTGCTCAATTAATAGCCACTTTTTACCAAGATTTTAGTAAGCGCTCTATTGTTTTTTAATTAAATAAGGACGATAATAAACTTTCGACGGCTCTGTCTACAAGAACGGCCTGCAAAACGCAAGCATTAATATCAGCGGTGATCCGTCATACTGCAATATCACTTTCGGTGACCTGCCAAGTTCAGCCTATGAGACGGTTACTGAAACTTCAGAAACAGCAAAGAAAGTCGTCAAGCGGACCGCGGCTGTTTACAACAGAAACGGCAATAAGACCATTAGCACATACGGCAGCTTAACCCGGGGCAGCGTCAAGTACTACAAGATTTCCAAGACCGCTAACAAGTATGTTCAGTCTGCCGATGTCGACGGCCGCTACATCACTTTGAAAAATACCGCTGCCGTCTACACCCAGAGCCTGGAAAAAACCGGGACCAGCTATAAGAAGGGCAAGAAGGTCTACGCCTATGCTTACGCCATTTGGGACGGGGAAAAGTACTACAAGCTGGGCACTGACCAGTATGACGGCCGCTACATCACGGTCATGCACAGTTCAGCCGTTTACAGCAAGAACTTGAAGAAGACCACTTCTTCTGTGGCTGAAGGCAAGAAGATCCTGACTTTTGGCCGGACAACGATAAAGAATAAGAAGTACTACCAAACTGGCTACAACTCCTTCATCTCTGCTTCCAACGTTGACGGGACGACCCGGACCTTGAAGAAGAATGCCTATGTCTACAAGAAATCCAAGGGCAAGGCAGTCCGCTACAAGAATTCCGTCTTGAAGCAAAACAGCCAGCAGCAGACTTACGGCAGCGCCGTATCGATTAAGGGCAAGAAGTACTACATCATCGGTGTTGGCAAGTACGTGGCCAAGTCTGACTTCAAGTAAAAGGCAAACAAGTTGATCGCAGTAAGAAATGCATGCCCTTTGAGGATCTGCATTTTATTTTTTCTTTAGCTTTTCCACAGTCTTTTTTAGCAAGCAGTTCATCAAATAGCCACGCTTACCGGTTATCCTTACAGTACAAGTTCAGAAGAACTTGCGACTAAGCAAAGGAGTCAAAAACTATGCTGAAACTGTTTACCCAATTACTCATGATTTCATTGCCACTGTTTGCCTTTAACCGCTACAGACGGTCCCGCCGCCAACTGGCAGTAGTTCCTGCCCACCAGCGGCACAATTAAGAATTCGTGACTTCCGAATTCAAAAACATATCCAATGCTA
>NZ_KV793119.1:0-21129 GCF_001808415.1 Lactobacillus sp. HMSC08B12
ATTGCACACGTTTTTTGCAGCAGGTTTTTGTGATGGCATCAACATTAGACTATCTGCGCTGGCGAGGCGATCTGCCTTTTCAAGCTTTCCCTTTCAACAGCCTGGATGCTTCCTTAATGGCATCCCTGGCCTACCTTCCCTTTGACGGCAGTACGGTTGGCCACAGCCTAGGCGAGGTCTGTCAGTCCATCTACCAACGTGAGCCTGACCGCTGGCAAAATCTGGACAAAACTGAACTCCTGCTCTTGCCTAAGTCTCCCCGTCTGGCTGACTTGACCGTTCTGGACTGGGTCAACAAGATGGAGATTGAGCCTGAACCCATCCAGTTCAACGCTGGCGCCTTCCGCCTGGACGATCGGACCATCCTGGTCGCCTACCGGGGCACCGACCAGTCCATGATCGGCTGGAGCGAGGACATGGTCATGAATTATACACCGGAAATTACCGGACATAGGCTGGCCGCTAAGTATCTTAACCAGATCGGCCAAGCTTACCCAAATGACCGGATCTATATCACCGGCCACTCCAAGGGGGGCAACTACGCCCACTACGCTTTGGCCTTTGCTGATCCGCAGATTCAAGCCCGGGTCATCAAGTCATACAGCTTTGACGGACCTGGCTACCGGCACCAAATTTACGGAACCAGCGGCTTCCAAGACAATATCAAAAAGATGAAGACCTACATCCCGGAAAGCTCCATTGTCGGCTGCATGCTGGACCATACTGAGCGCGTCTTGGTCGTCAAGTGCAACCAACCAGTCCTCAGCCAGCACGACCCAAGAACCTGGAGCGTTGGCCGGGATAGCTATGTTTTGGCGCAAGAGGGCCTCACGGCTACAGCCCGGGTGATCCGCCACTCCCTGATCGCCTTCAACCACCAAATTCCCGCGGAAAAAAGAGAGCAGATGTGGTCCGCCCTTTTTGAGGCTTTTGGCAGCCTGGACATCACTAAGATCAAACAGATCAGTGGTTTTACCGGCACCTACCGCTTTGGCCGGGCATACTTTGCCATGGATCCGGAAATGCGGGCTATCTTCAGGCAGATTTTTAACAACATCATTGAAACGGCCCGGCAGAGCCTTACCCTGCCCTTCAACAGGAGCGATGATCCTTACAAGAACCGGCCGAATTTCAATGACTCAAAGAAAGGGCCAATCTTCTTTGATGCCTACGACATCAAGCAAGAATAACAAAAAGCGCGAATCAGCAACGATTCGCGCTTTTTTGCTGTCTTTCCCCTACCCCTGGGCCTCATGGCCTGGGTCCAGGTTAGAGAAGCGGTTGTAAGGCTTGGAGAACATCAGCTTGGCTGATCCCCGCCGGCCTGACCGGTTCTTTTCAATAATAACTTCAACTTCAACGTTTTCCGGATCTTCCTTCGGTTCCTCGCCGTCAGCATCCTCATCCCGGTAGTAATCGTCCCGGTAGAGGAAGCCAACGATGTCGGCGTCCTGTTCGATTGACCCGGATTCCCGCAAGTCTGACAAAATTGGCCGCTTGTCCTGCCGCTGCTCAACTGACCGCGACAACTGCGACAGGGAAATTACCGGCACGTGCAATTCCTTGGCCATCTTCTTGAGCTGGCGGGAGATCGCGGAAACTTCCTGCTGGCGGGACTCAGTCTTTGGCCCTTCAATCAGCTGAAGGTAGTCGATTACGACCAAGCCCAGGTCGCCCAGCTCCTTTTGCAGGGCCAGGCACTCGGCCCGGATTTCGCTGATCTTGATCCCCGGCGTGTCATCGATATAGATCGGAGCCTGCCGCAAGACACTTGCTGCCATGTCCAGCTGGTTCCACTCATCCCTGTCCAGAATCCCCGTTCTGAGGTGCTGGGAGTCGATCAAGCCCGTTGACGCCAGCATCCGCTGGACCAGCTGCTCACCAGACATTTCCAGGGAGAAGACCGCTACCGGCTTCTTCTCAGTAATGCCCACATTCTTGGCGATGTTCATGGCAAAAGAGGTCTTACCGACACCCGGCCGGGCCGCCAAAATGATCAATTCGTCATCATGCAGCCCCGTCGTCATCTCGTCCAGATAGGCAAAACCCGTCCGTAAACCCGTGACCGCGTCCTGATTCTGGGCATTATTTGAAATCTGCTCAAAGGCTCCGGCAACCAGGTCCTCAATCTTATGAAATCCCCCGCTCCCCTTTTCATTGGAGACGTTCATGATCTCATTTTCAGCGTTGCTGAGGATCTCATCCACGCTGTCGGACCCTTGAATGGCACTGGAGATGATCTTCTGGCTGGCATTGATCAAGTTGCGCAGCTGGGCCTTCTGGTGGACGATGCGGGCATAGTCCTTGGCGTGAAAGGCAGTTGGCGTTGCCAGCAAAAGCTCTGACACGTAGGCCATGTCGCCCAGTTCTTCCAATTGTCCCCGCCGCTTGAGCTCCTCTTGCAAGGTAACCAGGTCGATTGACCTGCTCTCGTCATAGAGGGCCAAAAGGGCGCTATAGACCAGGCGGTTGGCATGTTCATAAAAGTCAGCCGGCTCTAAGACCGAGCTGACTTCGTTGATGACTTCGGGATCAATGAAAATCGCCCCTAAAACGGCTTTTTCAGCAGCAGAATCATGCGGGATCTGCTGCGTGACAAGATTATCCATCAATCACGGCTTCTTTCAGCTTCCTAATTTTCTTGGGTAACGTGGACCCGGACCTTTGATTCAACGCCCTTGAAGAGCTTGACTGGCACATTAGTGTAGCCCAAAACCTTGATTGGTTCCCGCAGTTCCAGCTTGTGCTTGTCCAGCTTGATGCCGAACTGCTTGTCCAGGCCTTCGATGATCTTCTTGCTGGAGATTGAACCGAAGAGGCGGGAGTCGCTGCCGGCCTTGGACTTCAGTTCAACCACAGTTTCGTCAGCTTCCAGCTGCTTCTTGATCTCTTGGGCAGCTGCCTTTTGAGCTTCGTATTCAGCCTTTTCATTGGCTTCCACCCGCTTCAGGGTGTTCAGGTTGCCCTTGTTGGCTTCCTTGGCCAGGCCCCGCTTGATCAGGTAGTTTTGGGCGTAGCCGTCCGGCACGTCCTTGACCTGGCCCCGCTTGCCTCTGCCCTTAACGTCTTGCATAAAAATAACTTTCATCGTTCATTGCTCCTTTTCTTCTTTAACTGTTTTCTTCCAGATATTCGTCAATTGCCGCCAGCAAGCGCTGACTGGCTTCTTTGACCGTAATATCCTTGATCTGGGTCGCCGCGTTGGACAAGTGGCCGCCCCCGCCCAGCTTCTCCATAATCACCTGGACGTTAATGTTGCCCATCGACCGGGCTGAAATCCCGACCTTGTCCCCGCTTCTTCTGGTGATGGCAAAAGATGCCGACACCCCTTCCAAATCAAGCGCCATATCGGCTGCCTGGGCCGTCAAGATCGGGTCGATCACCTTGTCCTCCGGCCCCTGCATGACCGCCATCTTCGGCCGCAGCATCTGCAGGCTGGCCACCAGGTGGCTCTTGACCAGGAAGCTGGAAATGTCTTCCTTCAAAAGCTCACTGACCACCGAGGAGTCCGCCCCGATCGACCGCAGGTAGCTGGCCGCGTCAAAGGTTCTCGTCCCCGTGCGCAAGGAGAATTCCTTGGTGTCGACCGTGATCCCGGCCAGCATGGCCGTGGCTTCCAGGTTGGTCAAAACCCGGTTGTCTTCAGCCGGCTGCTGGTATTCGACCATTTCCGTCACCAGTTCGCTGGCTGAGGAAGCATATGGCTCCACATAAGTCAGCATCGGGTTCTCCGGGAATTCTTCCCCCCGCCGGTGGTGGTCGATCACCACGATCCGGTTCCTCAAGCGGTCATAGAGGCGCTGGTCATAAGTGATGGAGTACTTGGAGTGGTCCACCATGACCAAAAGGGAGTTGTCCGTCGCGACCGCGTTGGCCTCATCCGGACTAACAAAAAGGTCCAGCTGGGGGTCTGCCGCTTGCATCTTCTTGACCAGGCGGTCAACGTCATAGTTGCAGTGGGCCGTGTCTAGCAAAAAGTGGGCCTTGACCCCGTGCAGGCGGGCGATCTTGACAACCCCGATCCCGCTGCCGACAGAGTCCATATCGGGCCGCTGGTGCCCCTGGACGAAGACCTGGTCAACATCCTTGAAGAGCTCGCCCAAGGCCTGGGAAACCATTCTGGCCCGGACCCGGGTGCGCTTCTCCATTGGGTTGGACTTGCCCCCGTAGAAGCGGGCTACCTGGCCCAGTTCCCTGAGGACCACCTGGTCCCCGCCCCGGCCAAGGGCCAGGTCCAAGTTGGCCTGGGCCTGGTTGGCGATCTTTCTCAGCGACTCGCCCCCGTAGGCAATCCCGACCGACAAGGTCAAAGGAGTGTTGTTCCGGCTGGTTTCCAGGCGGATCTTGTCCAAAACTGAGAACTTATCTTCTTCCATGGCTTCCAGGTCCTGCAAGTGGGCCAGAAGCAAAAAGTGGTCCTCATCAATCCGCTTCAAGTAGGCCTTGAACTTCTTGGCATAGTCGTTCAAGGTCGTCTGCAGGTAGGTGCTGGTTCTAGCCAGTTCCTGGTCGTGCATCCGCTCGCTGAGCTCGTCGTAGTTGTCGACAAAAATCTGCCCGATAGCCAGGCGCTCAGCCCGGTACTTGTCGGCCAGGTCGGCATAACGGGTAATGTCGAGCAGGTAGATGACCCCGATGCTGTCTTGGACAACCATTTCAAATTGGTGATCCCCCCACTTGACCACCTTGCTTTCCGAAGTCTGGGCCTCAAGGGCTTCTTCAACCAGCTTGCCCAGTTTTCGGTCGACCGCCGTAATCGTCTTGCCGATGGCGTCCTTGTCGCCCAGATAGAGCTGCAAGTAAGGGTTGACCCATTGGATGTGCCGGGACTCGTCGTAAAGGAGGATCCCCAGCGGCATCTTGATCATGGCCTCCTGCTCCCCCCGTTTAATCCGGTAGGAAAGGTTGGCCGCGTAATTGTTGGTATTTTTCGCGAGAATGTAAACGCCGAAAACGACCCAAAAGACATCCACGATCAGGACCAGCAAAAGCGCCACCCCGAAGATCCGGTTGATGAAGAAAGCCACAACCGTGCTCAGCACCGTCAAGAAGGCGATGCTGGAGAAGGCAATGATTAATCTGGAATCCCGGACGAATTCTGGCAATTCAAGTTTGCGTAAAAAGTTTTTCATAAAATTCTTCCACATCTTTAAAGCAGATTAAACTACTCCCATTATAACCTATTGCCGCCCGCCACAAAACAGAAAAGAAAAAGAGACCGGGAGGAGTCCAGCTCCTTTCGGTCTCTTTATTTGCTTATTGATCCTGCTGCTTAGTCTTCAGCTACGAATGGCAAGAGGCCCATAATCCGGGCTCTCTTGATAGCGTTAGCAACCTTGCGTTGGTTCTTAGCGCTAGTACCAGTGACACGACGTGGCAAGATTTTACCTCTTTCTGAGATAAAACGTTTCAACAGATCAACATCCTTGTAGTCTACGTAGTCGATGTGGTTGGCTGCGATGAAGTCAACCTTGCGGCGACGACGACCACCTCTTCTTTGTTGAGGCATGTCTTCAGATCCTTTCTTGTGTAATTTTAAAATGGAAGATCGTCATTTGAGACGTTGATTGCATCGTCAGAGCTGTCGAACGGGTTGGTGTTCGTGTCTCCGCCGGCATCTTTCTTGTTATCTTCATTGAATCCGGCATTAGCTGGCCCGTTTGACTGGGCCGGGCTGCCGAAGGCGTTGTTGTTGGCGTAGCCGCTGTCGCCGCCAAATCCGGTGTTGAAGCCGGTGTTTTGGCTTTGACCTTGGCCGCCAAATCCGCCGTTTTGCTGACGGCTTTCACGCTCGCGGCGTGATTCGAGCAGTGAGAAGTTGTCCACGAGGACTTCTGTCACGTAAACTCGCTGGCCGTCCTTGTTATCATAGTTTCTGGTCTGGATTCGGCCCTGGATGCCCACCAAACTGCCCTTGCTGGTGAAGTTGCAGAAGTTCTCCGCAGCCTTGCGCCAAATCACGCAGCTGATGAAGTCCGCTTCTCTCTGGCCTGATGCATTGGTAAACTGCCGGTCAACGGCTAAAGTGAACGTAGCAACCGAGATGCCGCTCCCAGTAGTACGTAATTCAGGATCACGTGTTAAACGGCCAACAAGTACAACGTTATTGATCATACTTATTTCCTTCCTATTCCTGTATTACGGGAAACTACAATTACTTGTCTAACTTGACAGTCATTGAACGCAGAACTGAGTCGTCAATCTTGCTCAAACGGGCAAATTCGTTGACAGCTGCAGCGTCTTCAGCAGTGAAGGTCATGATGTAGTAACTACCTTCACGATACTTTTCGATTTCGTATGCGAAACGACGCTTGCCCCAGTCCTTAGCTTCAACCATTTCACCACCATTGTCAGCGATCACCTTAGTGTACTTGTCAATAATGGCCTTCTTTGCTTCATCGTCAACGTCTGGCTTGATGATGTAAGTAATTTCGTACTTGGTTGTCATAGACTATTGCACCTCCTTTTGGACTAAATGGTTCTTGCTAAAATCAAGAACAAGGAGTAATTGATCTAATTACTCGCAATGCCTAATTTTAGCACAAAATAAAAAAATTACCAAACATTTTTTACACGTGATCCGGGATTTTCTTCCCACTAACTATTACGCCAAAAATGCTGGTAATTTTTTATTTTATCTTACTTTTTTCTGCTTCTTTGCCGCTAAACTTCCGTTTCCGGCTCGCTTTCGCCTTCAGCTTCAGCCGGCACGACTGCCATGCTTGCCACGGCATTGCCGTCAGCCACCTTGATCAGGCGGACGCCCATAGTTGACCGGCCAGTCTGGGAGACATCGCTGGTCTTGAAGCGGATCATGATCCCGTCAGTGGTGATCAGCATGATGTCGCTTTGCCCGTCAACCACGGCCACGCCAGCCAGAGGACCGTTCTTTTCGCCGATCTTGGCGGTCTGGATCCCCTTGCCGCCCCGGCCCTTGACCGGGTATTCGCTAGCCGCGGTCCGCTTGCCGTAGCCCTTTTCCGAGATAGTCAGAACTTCGTCTTCCGGCTTCAAGATCCCGGAGCCAACCACGTAGTCGCCTTCGCGGAGGTTGATCCCCCGGACGCCGGCCGCGCTTCTCCCCATGGCCCGGACGTCATCTTCATTGAAGGTCACGGCGTAGCCCTGGTGGGTAGCGATCAAGATGTTCTGCTGGCCGTCAGTGGTCAGGACGTTGGATAGTTCGTCGCCATCCTTCAAGGTCAAGGCGATCAAACCGTTGGTCCGGATATTTTCAAATTCTCGGATCTTGGTTCGCTTGACCGTCCCCAGCTTGGTGATGAAGAAGGCGTAGTCGTCGTCATGCCCTTGCGGCAGGTTGACCACGGTCTGGATGTGCTCGCCCTTGTCCAGCTGCAGGAGGTTGACGATTGGCAGCCCCTTGGCGCTTCTGCCGTATTCTGGGATTTCGTAGGCCTTCTTCATGTAGACCTTGCCCTTGTTGGTGTAGAAGAAGAGGTAGTCGTGGGTACTTGAGTAGAGCAGGTGCTCGATGAAGTCGCCCTTTTGGACGCCCATCCCCTTGATCCCCCTGCCGCCGCGGTTTTGGGTCTTGAAGTCGTCGATCAGCATCCGCTTGACATAGCCCTGGTGGCTCAAAGTCAACAGGACGTCTTGTTCTTCGATCAAGTCTTCGTCTTCGATCGTGACCACTTCGCTGGCCGTAATCTGGGTCCGGCGCTTGTCACCGAAGCGCTTCTGGATGTCCAGCAGCTCGTCGTAGATAATCTGGTCAATTCTTTCAGGCTTGGCCAGAATGTCCTTGTAGTCGGCAATCTTGACCAAAAGCTCCTGGTATTCGCCTTCGACCTTGTCTCTTTCCAAACCGGTCAGGCGGACCAGACGCATGTCCAGGATAGCCTGGGCCTGGCGGTCGTCCAGGTCAAAGCGGCTGATCAAGCCCGCCTTGGCGATGTCGCTTGATTCAGAGTTCCGGATCAAGCTGACGATTTCGTCGATATGATCCAGCGCTATCCGCAAACCTTCCAGGATGTGGGCTCTGGCTTCAGCCTTTTCCAAGTCAAACTTGGTCCGGCGGGTGATGACGTCTTCCTGGTGAGCCAGGTAGTACTGCAGCATCTGCTTCAAGGTCAGGAACTTCGGTGCCCCGTCCACGATCGCCACCATGTTCATGGCGAAGTTGGACTGCATCTGAGTTTCCTTGAAGAGGTTATTCAAAACCACGCTGGCGCTGGCATCCCGGCGCACGTCAATCGTGATCCGCATCCCGCTCTGGTCGGATTCATCCCGCACCCCGGTAATGCCGTCGATCACCTTGTCGCGGGCCAGTTCAGCGATCTTCTGGACCAGTTCGGCCTTGTTGACCAGGTAAGGAATCTCGCTGACGATGATTCTTTCCCGCCCGCTCTTTTCAGTTTCGATTTCGGTCTTGGCCCGGACGACGATGTTGCCCTTGCCGCTTTCATAAGCGTGCAGGACCCCGCCCCGGCCCATCAAGATCCCGCCGGTTGGGAAGTCCGGCCCTGGGATGGCCTTCATCAGTTCCTTGGTCGTCACGTCCGGGTTCTTCATCAGCATGTGAATGCCGGAAATGACTTCAGACAGGTTGTGCGGCGGAATGTTGGTAGTCATCCCGACCGCGATACCGCTGGAACCGTTGACCAGGAGGTTAGGAATTCTGGCTGGCAGGACGGTCGGTTCATTTTCCGTGTCGTCGTAGTTTCTCTGCCAGTCAACCGTATTCTTGTTGATGTCGCGGAGCATTTCCACGGCAATCTTGCTCATTCTGGCTTCAGTATAACGCATGGCGGCCGGCCGGTCGCCGTCGACGGAACCGAAGTTACCGTGCCCGTCTACCAGCATGTAGCGGTAGGCAAAGTCCTGGGCCATGTGGGCCATGGCCAGGTAGATGGAGGAGTCGCCGTGCGGGTGGTACTTACCCATGACGTCCCCGACGATTCTGGCACTCTTCTTGTAAGGCTTGTCCGGAGTCACGGCCAGCTCGTTCATCCCGTACAGGATCCGCCGCTGAACCGGCTTCAAGCCGTCGCGGACATCTGGCAAAGCCCGGGCCACGATGACGGACATGGCGTAGTCCAAGAAGGAGCTCCGCATCGTTTGCGTCAGATCGACATTTCTGATCCGCCGGTCTTGTCCTTGATTTTCGTTATCCATTCCTACCTCCCATTAAGCATCCAAGTTTTCAACATATTGGGCATTGTCTTCGATGAACTTGCGCCGCGGGCCAACTTCGTTGCCCATCAGCATTTCAAAGACTTCATCCGCGTCCTTGGCGTATCCCGGGTCCACCCGGTCCAGGCGGCGGTTTTCAGGGTCCATGGTCGTCTCCCACAATTGCTCAGCGTCCATTTCCCCCAGCCCCTTGTAGCGCTGCACGATTGGCTTCGGGCTTGGTTGCAATGACCCCAGGTAGTCGTGGAGTTCTTCATCAGTGTCCAGGTACTTGATCAGCTTGCCCTGGCGCACTTGGTACAGAGGCGGACGGGCGATGTAAACATAGCCCTTGTCGATCATCGGCCGCATGTAGCGGTAGAAGAGGGTCAAGAGCAGGGTCCGGATGTGGGCCCCGTCGACGTCGGCGTCAGTCATGATGATCAGCTTGTGATAGCGGGCCTTGGAGACGTCAAAGTCTGCCCCAAAGCCGGTCCCCAGGGCCGTAAACAGAGTCCGGATTTCCTGGTTGGCCAGGATCCGGTCCATTGAGGCCTTTTCCACGTTCAGGATCTTCCCCCGGATGGGCAGGATGGCCTGGGTCAGCCGGCTCCGCCCTTGCTTGGCGCTGCCGCCGGCGGAGTCCCCTTCGACGATGAAGAGTTCTGAGATGTTCGGGTCATTTGAAGTGTTGTCGGCCAATTTGCCTGGCAGGTTGGCGATTTCCAGGCCGGACTTCTTCCGGGTAACTTCCCGGGCGCGCTTGGCGGCAACTCTGGCTCTTTCAGCCAGTTGCCCTTTTTCCACGATCTTGCGGGCCACCTGCGGGTTTTCCATCAAGAAAGTGGAGAAGGTTTCTGAGAAGGCGCGGTCAACGGCAGTTCTGGCGTCGGAGTTGCCCAGCTTAGTCTTGGTCTGCCCTTCAAACTGCGGGTTCGGGTGCTTGACGGAAATCACGGCCGTCATCCCTTCCCGGATGTCTTCCCCGGACAGGTTGTCGTCGTTTTCCTTCAAGATCTTGGCCTTGTGGGCGTAGTCGTTGACCACCCGGGTCAAGGCCGTCTTGAAGCCCGCCTCGTGCATCCCGCCTTCATAAGTGTGGATGTTGTTGGCAAAAGTCATCAAGGTTGTCTTGTAGCCGGTCGTGTACTGCAAAGATACTTCAACGTCAATGCCCTCGTACTTGCCTTCCACGTAGATTGGCTCGTCAAAAAGTACCTCCTGGCCCCGGTTGAGGAAGGAGACGTATTCCTTGATCCCGCCTTCGAAGTGGTAGACGTCGGTTTCCGCCGTGTCCTTCCGCTTGTCAGTGAAGGTCAGCTTCAGCCCCTTGTTCAAGAAGGCCAGTTCCCGGATCCGGTTCTTCAAGATCTTGTCGTCAAAAACCGTGGTTTCCGTGAAGATGTTCGGGTCCGGCCAGAAGTGGACGATGGTCCCGTGTTCAGTCAAAGGCACTGTGCCGACTTCCTTCAGCTCTTCAACGACCCGGCCGTGGTCAAAGGCGATGTGGTACTTCTTGCCATCCCGCATGACAGTGACGTTCAGCTTGGTGGACAGGGCGTTGACAACGGAAGCCCCGACCCCGTGCAGACCGCCGGAAACCTTGTATCCGCCACCGCCGAACTTACCACCGGCGTGCAGAACCGTATAAACAGTTTCAACGGCTGGCCGGCCGGTCTTCTTTTCGATGTCGACCGGGATCCCCCGCCCGTCGTCTTGGACAGTCACGCTGTTGTCTTCGTTGACGGTGACTTCGATCTTGGTCGCGAAACCAGCCAGGGCTTCGTCGATCCCGTTGTCGATAATTTCCCAGACCAGGTGGTGCAAGCCCTGGGAGCTGGTTGAGCCAATGTACATCCCCGGGCGCTTGCGTACGGCTTCCAGGCCGCCAAGGACTTGAATCTGGCTGGCATTGTACTTGTCAGCTTCTCGTTCAAACTGCTTGGCCTTCTTCAATTTGTTATCTTCGTCTGCCATTTAATCCTTCCTCTTTTTCTATAATTTTGCCGGAATGGATGTAAAAAATTCGCGGCTGTTTGACTATTTCCTGGGAAATACCATCCAGATCGGTTGTCGTAATAAAAGTCTGGGTTTGACCATGGATGAAATTGAGCAGGGCTGCCTGGCGGTTCTGGTCCAGTTCGCTCATCACGTCGTCCAAAAGCAGGATCGGCTCTTCTCCCGTCAGCTGCTTGATCAGCTGGATTTCCGCCAGTTTCAGGCTGAGGGCAATGGTCCGCTGCTGCCCTTGGGAGGCAAACAGGTGGGCATTTTTGCCGTCCAGCTGGAATTCCAGGTCGTCGCGGTGGGGACCCAGCTGGGTCGTGGCCCGTCTGAGCTCATCGTCAGCGATCTCCGCAAAGCGGTCCAGCAGCTTCTGCTTGATCTGGGCCGGCTGGTCTGCAGCCGTAATCTCCTTGGCTGAAGGCCGGTAAAGGACCCGCAGCTCTTCTCTTTGCCCGCTGATGGCCCGGTAGGCCTCGGCCGCGTAGCGGTTGAGGTCAGCCAAATAGCGGTAGCGCCGCCAGATCAGTTCACTGGCCGCCGTGGCCACCTGCTCAGTTAAGACCCCGAGCAGGACCTGGTCACTGGCCTGCCGGCGGGCCAGCTGCTTGAGATAGTTGTTTCTCTGCTGGAGCAGCTGCCGGTACTGGCTGGCGAAATAGAGATATTCCGGATTGATCTGGCCGAATTCCAGGTCCATGAAGCGCCGGCGCAAAGAAGGGGCCCCCTTCACCAATTCCAGATCTTCCGGAGAAAAGAGGATGGCGTTAAGGTGGCCCACATACTTGGACAGCCGGGCCTGCTCGACCCGGTTGACCCAGGCGCTCTTGCCCTTCTTGCTGATGACGATGCGCAGGTCAAGGTCCAGCTGGCGCTTGTGCACCCGGCCAGCCAGGCTGGCAAAGTCCTGGCCGAAGGCAATCATCTCCCGGTCATTGCTGGTCCGGTGGGACCGGCTAAGGGCCAGAAAGTAGATTGCTTCCAGCAGATTGGTCTTGCCCTGGGCATTTTCACCCAGAAAAACGTTCACGTGTGGGTCAAATTCCAGGTCAAGGAGAGCCAGGTTGCGGAAACCGCTCTGCTTAAACCGGCCCAGGTACATTAAAGTCCCTGAACCAGCTCATATTCCTTGCCGGCAACGCTCAAACGGTCACCAGGATAGAGCTTCCTGCCCCGGCGGTCTTCCTTGTCCCCATTGACCAGAACTGGACTGTCCTTGAGGTACCACTTGGCCTGCCCGCCCGAGGAAACGATATATTCATCTTTCAAAAATTGTCCGAGGGTGATGAATTCACCATTAATCGCAAAAGTTTCGATAGTCTTCACCTTCACCAATGTAAAACTAGTATTCCACTTATAAATTATAGTCTTTTTTCCAGGGAAACTCAATCAAGAAGGCCTTTTTTAGGGCCTCAGAGCGCTTATTTACCCATTTAGTATCGTGGTACATAAAGCAGGTATTTTGGGCTTAAAGCCGTAAAAAACGCTTGTATGAAAAAATAGTCGAAAAAAAGCCACTCCGGAGAGTGGCTTTTGTGAATTATTGGCAGTCTGTTTTAGAAAGTTCGGATTGGGGTGATCAGCTGCACGAATTCAACTGACTGGTCATTTGGCACGACCGTGAATGGCCGCAGGCTTTCCGTGAAGTTGATGATGACGGAGTCAGTTACTGAGGCCCGCAGGGCAGCGGCCATGTAGTCCGGGTTGAAGGAAATGGTCAGGTCCCGGCCAGTTAAGCTGCTGAAGCCGACTTCTTCCTCAATCTTTCCGACTTCCGGGGAATTACCGGAAACCAGGACGGTTTGGTCAGCCACGTTCAAAGTCATTTGGACGGCGTTGGTCCGGTTGGCGTGGGTCAAGAGGCTGGCCCGGCTCAATGTCTGCATCAAGTCAGAAACGGCGAACTGCACGCTGGTCGTTGACTCAGTTGGCAAAAGGCGGTCAACGTCTGGGTAGGCCCCTTCCAAAAGACGGGTGTAGAAGGACAGGTTTTCAAATTCAAAGCGGATCTGGCTGTCGCCAAGGTAAACCTTGATGTCCTGGTCAGCGTCGCCGATGATCTGGGCTAGTTCCTGCAGGTTCTTGCCCGGGATAATCAGGGACAGGTCTTCGCTTGGACCGGCCGCGATGTCGACGATTCTTTGGGACAGGCGGTGGGAGTCAGTAGCCACGGCCTTGATCTGCCCGTTCTTGAAGCTGAAGTTGACCCCGGTCAGAGTTGGCCGGCTTTCTTCGGTGGATACGGCGAAAACAGTCTGGGTGATCAGTTCCCGCAGGGTCTTAGGCGGTAGGCTGAAGGAAGTTCCGGCAATTTCCGGCAGGCGCGGGTAGGCACTGGCGTCCAGGCCGTTGATTACGTAGTCCGCCTTGTCAGAGGTGATCTGGATCTGGTTGCCTTCCTTGACTTCAAAAGTGAATTCCCTGCCTGGCAATTTGCGGACGATTTCGCTGAACAAGTGGGCTGTCACGACAATGGAGCCAGTTGATTCAACCCGTAAGTCATCAGAAACCGGTTGGCTCAGTTCAATGGAAATATCGGCATTGCTGCCAGTCATGATCAGTTCAGTTTCCGTCAGGTCCAGCTTGATCCCGCTCAAAATCGGAATCTGGACTCTTGAAGAAACTGCCTTTAAAACGGAATTCAAGTCATTGATAAAAAGATTGCGCTGTACAGTAAATTTCATCTGGTCCTCCTTGGTTAGTTTGCTGCTCTCTTTATTTAATTATTTGTTTATATATAGATAGTTGTAGTAGTAGGTCCTGTGAATTCTGTTGATAACTAACCGGAAGCCCGGTAATCCGGACTTTTGCCAGTTGAAAAGCTGTGGATAAATCACGGACTTGTCCACAAGTTATCAACGGACCTATCTTTCCAGCATCTGCCGCAGGTCGGAAACAGCAGACTTGATTTCAGTGTCCGTTTTGATCTGCCGGGCGATTTTGTCGCAGGCATGCATCACGGTCGTGTGGTCCTTGCCCCCGAATTCCTGGCCGATTTTTGGCAGGCTGGCATCGGTGAGCTCGCGGGACAGGTACATGGCAATCTGACGCGGGATGACGATCTGCCTTACCCGCTTCTTTCCTTTAAGGTCCGGCACTGAGGTCTGGAAGTAGTTGGCCACGACCTCCTGGATCTTGGAAATCTGCAGTCCCCTGCTCTTCTGGACCAGCTTGAGGTCGGCTAAAGCCGACCGGGCTAAGCCAATGTTGATGTCCTGCTTTTGAATGGTGGCCTGGGCCTGGACTTTGACCAGGGCCCCTTCCAGCTCCCGGATATTAGTATCGACCTGGCTGGCCACATAGTCCAGGGTGCTTTCATCGATCTCCAGGCCTTCGGATTCAGCCTTCTTGCGCAGGATGGCGATCCGGGTTTCCAGGTCTGGCGGGGTGATTTCAACTTGCAGTCCCCAGGCAAAACGCGAGACCAGCCGCTCGGACAGGTCGGGAATTTCCGTTGGCAGCCGGTCACTGGTCATGACGATCTGCTTTTGATCATTATAGAGAGTCTCAAAAGTATGGAAGAATTCTTCCTGAATCCCTTCCTTCTTGGCGAAGAACTGGATGTCGTCGACCAAGAGCAGGTCAGCTGTCCGGTATTTCTCCCGGAACTTGTCCTGGGTCTTGTTCTTGATGGAATTGATGAAGTCGTTGACAAAAGTCTCACTTTGAATGTAGACAACCTTGGCATCTGGTCTTTCCGCCAGCATCTGGTGGCCGATCGCCTGCATCAAGTGGGTTTTACCAAGGCCCACGCCCCCGAAGATGAACAAGGGGTTGTAGAAGGTCCCCGGGTTGTCGGCAACCGCCAAAGCGGCCCCGGCAGCCAGTTTGTTGCCCTCGCCTTGAATGAAGTTCTCGAAGGTGTACTTCTCGTTTAAGCGCAGGTCCTTGGTGAATTCGCGGCCTTGCGGCCGGGCTTTCTCGGGCTTGGCCTGCGGCTGGGGCTCCAGCATTCTTTCGCTGCTGGACGCCGGGCCGTTTTTAACGACGAAAACCGGGTAGATATCGATTCCCGCGTAGGCATAAGCCGACTGGATCAGGTTAGCGGAGATGTTTTGCTCCCAATACCCCTTTGCCACGGGGGTTTGGACGGAGATTACCAATTCATGGGTGTCCTTGTTGAAGGAGACGGGCTTGGTGTTTTTGAACCAGGCATTGTAGGATACTTCGTTAAATTCGGACCGCATTTCAGCGTTGAAGCTATCCCAGAATTTTTCTAAATCGAACAAAAAACATTCCCTCCAAAAAATCGTTTAGCAAAATTATTTTAGCATTTACTGACCAGGTTTTCCACAGGTGGAAGAAATAAATCCAGAATCCACAGGCTGTGGACAAGAAATAAAAAGTAGCCTGTTAACTCTGCTGATAATTTTATCAAAATTGGTCAAAAGTGGATAAGCCTTGTGGACAACTTTTCCTAGAGCGGCAAAAGTAGAGCCTGGGTTTGACCAGACATATCCACAGGGTGTTGAAAAAGTTTTTGACAGGGTGTGGACTGTGGATAAGCCTGCAAAAAAGCCTGTTGATTGCCGGGAAAAAATTTTTTCGCGGTCTGCTTTCTGTCCACAGGCGGGGGATCAGGCTCAGGCAGTCTAAGGAAAAAATCGGGCAAGTTTGCAAGAAAAAGCTTGGTTTTTTTCGATTTCCGTGCTATTCTAGATAAGAAATTGTGCACGTAGCACTAAAAAATGGAGGTGCAAATATATGTCAACTAAGAGAACTTACCAACCTAAGAAGCGTCACCGTTCACGCGTTCACGGCTTCATGAAGCGTATGGCTACAAGCAACGGCCGTAAGGTTTTGGCTAGACGCCGTGCAAAGGGTAGAAACGTATTATCTGCTTAAGCCACTGAATCCCAGTGGTTTTTTTAATTTGCAAGAGTGTAAAGAGCTTTGAGAAAGTCATATCGAGTTAAATCTGAACAGGATTTTCAGACCGTCTTTGAAAATGGCGAATCAGTTGCCAACCGGGCTTTTGTGATCTACGTCCTGCCTAGAAAGCAGAATAAGCATTTTCGCGTTGGCATCTCTGTCGGCAAGAAGGTCGGTCACACGGCCGTCGTGCGCAACCGTCTCAAGCGCTACATCAGGGCGGTGTTGACCGAGAACCGGGACCGGATTGCGCCGGACTTGGACTTCTTGGTGATTGCCAGGCCCTACGCTCGCGATTTCGATTGGGAAAAGACGCGGGAAAACCTGCTTCACGCGCTGAACCTGGCCCACGTCATTGAAGAAATGCCAAATAAAGAGGAAAAATAGTGAAGGACATTTTATCGAAGAAGAGTACCAAGCGCCTTCTGGCCGCTCTGGCACTGGTGACGGTTTTTGCCCTTGTTCTGAGCGGCTGCGCCACGCAGACCACCCAGAAGCCAACGCCGATCTCCCATAATTCCAGCAACTGGTGGGATGCCTGGGTAGTTTACTACCTCTCCCAGTTCGTGCTTTGGATTGCCAAAGTCTGCGGGGGCAGCTACGGCTGGGCCATCATCATCTTTACGGTTATCATCCGGGTGATCCTCCTGCCTTTGAACGCGGTGCAGATCAACAGCACCAGAAAGATGCAGGAGATCCAGCCGGAACTGAAGGCCTTGCAGGAGAAGTATTCCAGCAAGGACCTGGAGACCCGGAACAAGCTGAACGAAGAAACGCAGAAGCTTTACAAGGAAGCGGGCGTCAATCCTTACGCCGGCTGCCTGCCGATGGTGATCCAGTTGCCGGTTATGTGGGCCCTGTACCAGGCCATCTGGCGGACGCCAGAGATGCAGAATGGTAAATTCTTGTGGATGGACCTGGGCAAGCCAGACCCATACTACATCCTGCCGATTTTGGCAACGGTATTTACCTTCCTGTCCTCATACATCGCGACTTTGTCGGTGCCTAAGTCTTCCCAGACCACGATGACTAAGATGATGAGCTATGTCATGGCCATCATGGTCGGGATCTGGGCCATCGTCTTCCAGTCCGCGATCTCCCTTTACTGGGTGATCTCCAACCTCTTCCAGGTTGGCCAGACCCTGGTCCTGCAGAACCCATTCAAGTACCGCAAGGAGCAGGAAGCCAAGGAAGAAGCTGAACGCGAGCGCCAGCGCAAGATGCGGCGGGCTTATAAGCGGATCAAGCGGAAATAATTGAATATTCATCTAAAGTTTTTTAGATAAAGTAGTGAAAGTGCTTTATCCATCATTTTTCATGGTGGAAATTGCGCTTTTTTTATTGGAAAAAACGAGGTAACGAGATGGTTCAACGTTTAACGGAATTTGATACGATCGCGGCGATCTCAACGCCGCTGGGAGAAGGCGGGATCTCCATCGTCCGCGTCTCCGGGGAAGATGCGGTCGCCATTGTCAACCGCTTGTTTAAGGGCAAGGACCTGGAAAAGGTTCCCAGTCACACGATCAACTACGGCCACATCGTGGACCCGGCGACCGGGCAGGTGATCGACGAGGTCATGGCCTCCGTCATGCTGGCGCCGAAGACTTTTACCAAGGAAGACATCGTGGAAATCAACTGCCACGGGGGGATCGTGGTCACCAATGACATCCTGCAGCTGCTCTTGGCCAACGGGGCCAGAATGGCTGACCCGGGCGAATTTACCAAGCGGGCCTTCGTCAACGGGCGGATCGACCTAACCCAGGCTGAAAGCGTGATGGACATCATCCGGGCCAAGACTGACAAGGCCCGGCAGGTGGCGGTCAAGCAGCTTTCCGGCGGCCTTTTGACGGAAATCCGGGCCCTGCGCCAGGAAATCCTGGATGTTTTGGCTAATGTCGAAGTCAACATCGACTACCCGGAATACGATGAAGAAGAAGTGACGGCCCAGAAGATGCTGGCTTGCGCGGAAGCCGTCAGCGGCAAGATTGACCGCCTGCTGGAGACAGCCCAGGAGGGGCAGATCCTCAGAAACGGCTTGAAGACAGCGATTGTTGGCCGGCCTAACGTGGGCAAGTCCTCCCTTTTGAACTACCTGACCCAAAGCGACAAAGCGATCGTGACGGACGTGGCCGGGACCACCCGGGACACCCTGGAAGAGTTCGTGTCTGTCAAGGGGGTGCCCTTGGAGTTGATTGACACGGCTGGGATTCACCATACCGAGGATCAGGTGGAAAAAATCGGGGTCGAGCGGTCGAAGAAGGCCATTGCCCAGGCGGACTTGATCCTGCTTTTGCTGGACGGCAGCCAGGAATTGACGGAAGAAGACCGGCGGCTTTTGGAACTGACCGCCGGCAAAAAGCGGATAATCGTGCTGAACAAAACGGACCTGGGCCAGAAGCTGACCGCGGCTGAGATTGCTAAAGAAAGCGGTAGTGAAGTGATCAGCACCTCGATCATGATGAAGGAAAACCTGGACGAATTGGAAGCCTTGATCAAGAAGCTTTTCTTCAAGGGGATCGAAAACTCCAACGACCAGGTCCTGGTGACCAACCAGCGGCAGGCGGGCCTTTTGGCCAAGGCCAAGCAGCAATTGGCCGACGTGGCCAGCGGGCTTGAGTCAGGGATGCCGGTTGACCTGGTTCAGATAGACTTTACCGGGGCCTGGGAAAGCCTGGGGGAAATCACTGGTGACAGCGCTCCGGATGAATTGATCAATGACCTCTTTAGTCAGTTCTGCTTAGGGAAATAGCGAGGAAGGCAAGGAAGACGAAAAAAATGAAGACTTATGTTTCAAACGAATATGACGTGATCGTAGTCGGCGCCGGCCATGCCGGCTGTGAAGCAGCCCTGGCCAGTGCCCGGATGGGGGAGAAGACCCTGCTGCTCACCATCGGCCTGGACATGGTGGCCTTTATGCCCTGCAACCCCTCAGTCGGCGGCCCGGCCAAGGGGACCGTGGTCAGAGAAATCGACGCTTTAGGCGGGGAGATGGGCAAGAACATCGACAAGACCTACATCCAGATGCGGATGCTGAACACGGGCAAGGGGCCGGCTGTCCGGGCATTAAGAGCCCAGGCTGACAAGTGGGACTACCACGAAGAGATGAAGCGGACCATCGAAAACACCCCTAATCTGACCCTGCGCCAAGCGGTCGTTGACGACTTGATCGTTGAAGACGGGGAATGCCGAGGCGTAGTGACCAACACCGGGGCCCGCTACCGAGCCAAGAGCGTGGTCTTGACGACGGGGACCGCGGCCAGAGGGCGGATTTTTATCGGGGAACTGAACTACTCATCTGGTCCGAACAACACGATTCCAGCCATTAAGCTGTCTGAAAGCCTGGAGAGACTGGGCTTCAAGCTGCGCCGCTTTAAGACCGGGACGCCGCCCCGGGTCAACCGGCACACCATCGACTATTCCAAGACCGAAGAAGAGCCGGGCGACAAGGAGCCCCGCCACTTCTCCTTTACCAGCAGGGATGAAGACTACCTAACCGACCAGACTTCCTGCTGGATGACCTACACCAACCCGAAGACCCACGAAATCATCAATGAAAACCTGGACCGGTCACCAATGTTCTCCGGTGACATCGTCGGGGTAGGGCCGCGCTACTGCCCGTCAATTGAAACCAAGGTCGTCCGTTTCGCGGACAAGGACCGGCACCAGATCTTCCTAGAACCGGAAGGGCGGAAGACGGAAGAAATCTATGTCGGGGACTTTTCAACCTCCATGCCGGAAGAAGTGCAGCTGGAAATGCTGCACACGGTCGCTGGCCTGGAAAAGGTTGAAATGATGCGGCCGGGCTACGCCATTGAATACGACGTGGTTGACCCCTGGCAGTTAACCCACACCCTGGAAACCAAGCGGATCAAGCACCTGTATATGGCAGGGCAGATGAACGGGACTTCCGGCTATGAAGAAGCCGCCGGCCAGGGCCTGATTGCCGGGATCAACGCGGCCTTGAGCGCGGAAGGCAAGCCAGCCTTCACCCTGGGCCGGGACGAAGCTTATATCGGGGTTTTGATCGATGACCTGGTAACTAAGGGGACGGAGGAACCTTACCGGCTCTTGACCAGCCGGGCTGAATACCGCCTGCTTCTCCGCCACGACAATGCCGACCTCCGCTTGACGGAAAAGGGGCATGACCTGGGCTTGATTGACGATGATCGCTATGCTGAATTTTTGGTCAAGAAGGAACTGATCCAGGAAGACCTGGACCGGCTGCACGAAATCACCGTTCACCCGACCATTGCCGTCAACGAATACCTGGCAGGTTTAGGCCAAACTGACTTAAACGGCGGGGTCAAGGCAGACGTCTTCCTCAGACGGCCAAGGGTGACGGTTGAAGACGTTGAACGTCTGACTGGGCAGAAGCTGGCCGGGGACCGCTATGTCAAGGAACAGGTGGAAATCGACATCAAGTATGCCGGCTACATCAAGAAGCAGGAGATTCAAGTGGCCCGCCTGCGCCGGCAGGAAGCCAAGAAGATCCCGAAGGACATCGACTATGACCAGATAGAGGGCCTGGCTACAGAAGCCCGGGAGAAGTTCGCCAAGATCCGGCCGGAAACCCTGGCTCAGGCGGAAAGAATCTCCGGGGTCAACCCGGCTGACTTGGCCATCTTGAGCGTCTACATACAAAATGGCAAATACGCCAAGGTTCAGAAGTAAAGAGCAATAATTTTAGAAGGCAGACCAGAGATCCTGGCCTGCTTTTTAAATAATCGATAGCTTTTATACTTTTTCAAAAATTAATAAAAACTTCACCGAAAAATATTCTCCAGAAGTTAGCTACTTTTTCACAATAAAGAAAGGGAAGATAGCACAAAATTTTTATCCAGAAAAAGCAAGTTTGTGAATTAACTAGCTTAAAAATGCGACTATCCTTGATATAGCGGCTTTTGATAGCACTTGCAAAAGTGAAAAAATGTGGTTTAATAAAGGGCTGTAAGTAATAATTTTTAAGGAGATTCACTTATGGCAAAAATTAAGGGCGCAAACGCCGTTTTAGATGTTATGTACAAGTGGGGCATTGACCACCTCTACGGCTTCCCTGGCGGGTCATTCGACTCAACCATGAACGCGATCTATGAAATGCAAGACAAGATTAAGTTCATCGAA
>NZ_KV793120.1:0-2280 GCF_001808415.1 Lactobacillus sp. HMSC08B12
GCTTCAAGCCCCTTACTTCAGTAAGGGGTTACCATCAACATTCATCTTTCTTGATTTCCCGGTAGATAGCCAGGATAAAGACGAAGACGGCGGAGATGATGGCCGGGTAGACCATGCCGCCGACTTGGACGGCGTTTTCCGCTGCTGCCTGGCTCATCTGGTTTTCTACGGCGTATGAGATGACCCAGCGGTTCATCAAAGTTGGCGTCAAGGCAAAGGAGATGGTGGAAATCAAGGAAGCCACCGTCATCACGTGCCGGGAGTAAGGCTCTCTGAAGAACTGGGACAAAACGCAGAAGGCCGGGGCGATCATCAAGAGGAAGATCCAGAGGATGATCATGGTGCCGGCAGTGGAGTTCATCATCTGCGAGCTGTTGGTAGCGTAGCGGTAGGTCCCCCAAAGCGATCCCCCGGTCAGCTGGTTGAAGAGGTTCAAGAAATAGGAACCTTGCTGGCCGAAAGTCCCTTGATTGGAGAGCATGTTCTGGATGACTGTTAGGCTGTCAGTCGCCCCGGCGCTGGAGAAGTCAACGCTGACGATCTGCCGCATGTAGGCGGCAAGGAACATGATGGTTGAACCCAAAAGCTGCAGGGCCTTGATCATACTCAGCTTGCGGGAGGCCTTGAGCTTGAATTCCAGACTGAGGACCCGGTTAGGGTGGTGAGAGCGGCCAATCACGAAGATACCGGCGATGGTCAAGATGATGATGATGGCCAGGCCGATCCACCACTTGGCCAGGATGCAGAAGAGGGCCAGGCTGATCATGATGACCGTGACGTAAGGGCGGTCGGCGAAGATCTGCCAGAAGTTGAGCCGGACCTTCTGCTTGCTTCTTGAAGCCCCGTCAGTGTTCAGGCGGGGAACGGAATTAGGGTTTGTCTGCCGCGTCTGCTTTTGCGCGGTTTGTTCTTGTCTTTCTTGGTACTGTCTGCGCGACATTCTTGCCATATAAATCTTCCTTTCGCATCACAAGCCTAGCACAAGTTGGCTTGCAAAGGCTCTTTTTTCAGACGGTTTAACTAAAATTATAGGCTAATTACCGATCATTTGGGTGAAAAATAGTTTAGCAGCTTTATTGCTTTTTGATGATACTTTTGTCTTTTTAATAGATAGAAGAATCTTTATTTTTCCGGTGCTTCCTGCTTTCCCGGGAATATTTCCATCATTTATAATTAGATATAATATATATGTGATTTTACTATTTAAGAGCGAAAAGCAGAAAAACATGAAAGCGAGACCCGGATCAAGCAGATGGCAGCAGTTGCGGTTGCTGACCAGGAAAGTGCAGTCAATGAAGCCCAAAAGGCCAATGAAGCTGCCCAAACTGATTTGTCCGCGGCGGAAGCTGATTTGGCGGAAAAGAAGGAAGCGTTGGCCACTGCTACGGCAAAAGCGGCCGCAGCTCTGCACGCTTTAAACCTGGCAAAGGCCCGCTTGGCTGCCTTGGAAGCAACACAGCCGACGGACCGGGCCCAACGACTCCAACTGAACCGACTCAGCCAAGTACAGAACCGTCAACGGATCCAACGACAGAACCGACTACCGAGCCGTCCGAAGAACTTTCTACAGAACCAACCGCTGAGGAAAATACTGAAGAACCAGCTGATACGGAAGAAGATACTGACGGCGGTGACGTTGTGACTGTAGTGACCACGGATGAAGAGCCAGCAACTAAGTCAGCAGCCAAGACTCCAACTCCTGTAACTAAGTCAGCCAATAAATACAGCACCAGTAGCCAAGGCTCCAGCTGCAGCTCAGCTCCCGCAAACCGGTGAAAAGGACGCTAAGCCAGGCATCTTGGCAGGCATTCTTTCTCTGCTGGCCGGAGTTTCTCTCTTTGGCTTCAGCTTTGAGAAAAGAAAGCAAGAAAAGTAAGTCTTGATTAAAAAGCGTGCGCAAACTCGTGTCTTTAGACATGAGTCAAGCACGCAAAAACGCCCCATTGGGGCGTTTTTTAGTTTCTCTTTCTTCTCTTTCTTTCCAACTCGCCATACTTGCCATTCTGCTGTTTTTTCATGGCTGCCGTGTACTGAGATGCAATGTAATTTTTAACGACTTCTTTGCTCATGTCACCTAAGGTGCTCATAAAATAGCTTGGCGACCAGAGATGGCCACCCCATAGCATCTGCTTAGTTTCCGGGTACAGCTCAAACCATTTCCGAGCTGTCCAGCCCTTCAGCCCCTTAACTATGTCTACAGGCCTCTGCTTTGGCGAAAACGAGATGAGCATATGAACGTGATCAGGCATGACTTCCATTTCCTGGATCTGGATGTCCGAC